>NZ_JAAGOG010000272.1:0-8822 GCF_010747425.1 Nostoc sp. UIC 10630 | reverse complement strand
CTGCTCCCCTGTCCCCTGTCCCCTTGATTGGAAAACACAACTTGACGCGGACTCTGCGGATTTCGTACTCCTTCGCGCCATCGTTGTTCCCACCAGTAGGCACGTGTTAGATCGTATTCACCGTTGGGCATTTTCTGAAAATACTTGACGGTGAGGGGGTAAGCAGAGGCTAAAGCGGCAAAAATCGATTCTTGGGATAAATCAATCGCTGGTGGTTCTGGATAATGATGTGGAAAACGGCTTCTGATTTCTTTGGTTAGGCGTTGCAGAATTTGTCCCTCACTGGGAAAGGGTTGTTCTGCCCAACGAAACACTTTCAGATAGGTAGTTCGCTGCACTGACCAGACAAATACCGAAAGTTCTACAGGCAAGTTTTCGGAAAGAGCCGCCCCAGCAGGTGTCTTCGCACTGGGTATTTTGAGGCGAAAGCCTTCCGAAGTAAGCACTTTTTCTCCATTTCCAGGTTCAAAATCTGTTTGTAGCCAGCTACGCACAGTTTCTATATCTGGAGTTGGAACTTCTAAATAAAGGATTTCTCTCATCGTTTCCTGACATCTCCGATCAATCTACTCACTAAGACAGATTTTATGAAGGCACAAAGTAAGGTAAACTCCGCGCAACTAGTTTCGTAAAGATTCAGTAAAGAAATTTTAAGAATTTGTTGAATTTATTGTTCATTTTGTATTTCTGTAAACCCACGCTATGAATTATCCCATTCCAGACAGTCCCCAAGAAATTGTTGCCCTGCGACAACAGCCAATTGATGAAGAACTCGTTGCAGCTGCGATCGCTGGAGTCATTAAAATTGTCCGCGCTCAGGGTCAATCTTTGGAAGAATTAACCGCTCAGTTGCTAGCAGATGATCCAATGCTGGATCAGCAACAACGTCGCTGGTTGAGCCAATTAGTTGCCCAATCTTGGGAAAAGTTCTCCTAAAACCTTGCATAATATAAAGAAAATTTTTGGACCAGCATTAGATATTTAGGTTTGCAACTAAATATTGAGAATATTGGCGTTGGCTTTGCCCGCCGTAGGCATCGCATTTTAGGTATAGGAGTAACAATAATTGTCAGTATGGAATTGGCAATTGACTTGCTATTTTGGCATTGATGGCGCAGAAGCCACTAAATTAACCATATCAGCGTTTTACGTTGCTAATGAATTTTACAACGTTCTGAAAGCGAAAGACCTCTGCTTTACAGCCTAGGTCTCTTTTTGGGTTCATCCTTATGCTTTTGATCGCCGCCTCGACACCTTAGCGGAATAAATCTTTTTGGCACATAACTTAATTAGCGATCGCCAACTAAGTAAGCCGTGGTAAAAATTTACAACTATGTAACAAACAATTAAGGAGAAGAAATAGAGTTAAATCTTATACGTTGTGTACTGTATTTTCCCTTCTCTGCTCTAGCTTGAACTCCATCAACCACAGCATAGGCAAGGTCTAACTCATCTTCAAAAGTTTTCGAGGCTAGTTCATCTTTTTTGAGGTGTTGCCACTCCAATTCAATCGGGTTCATTTCCGAACAATATTTGGGTAGAAAGAAGATGTACAAACCCATCTCTTCCCACTTTGGCCATAACTCCTGCACTTCTTTACACCGATGTATTGGGCCGTTATCCTGCACTATGACTCTTATGCATCCCGTTTTTTGTGCCTCTAGTGCTTCAAGCTCCATCATTTGAATATAAGATTTGCGTGAAACGCCGCCAATCACCAAACCGTACACAAAGCTAATTAGGGGTTGAAAAAACCCAATAATACTTAATCTTCGTCCCCTGCGTTTACTCTGCTCCAAACGTTTTTGTTCGCCTCGGAAGTAATAGCTGTAACTCGGTTCACTCCAAGCGCAAAAGCCTGATTCATCCATATACTTTAAATCTATTTCTCCAACAGCAGCAGACAATTCCAAGATTTCTAAGTCTGCCTGTTTGATTTCCTGTACTACCGGGTCTTGTTTTGCTTTATGGCTTTTCCTCGTTCGCTTCCAGATGATCCCCTTTTTTTTAGTACCTGTCTTAACCAGTCAGGACTTAATTTAATCGAGCGTTCTTGTTCTAGTTTTTGGGCTAATTGAACGCTGTTATATGTACGTGGCTCTTGCTCTAAACATTCTTCTAAGAACACCATGTCATCTTCCGTCCACCTTGATTTTCCTCCTCGCCCTGGTTTCTCCCAAAACCCCTCTAAGCCAAGATGCTCCCATCTGTGCAACACTTCTCTGACTGTTTGTGCAGTCCAGTTAAAGTGTGCTGCTATCTTCTCTACATACCAACCATGTGCGCTCAATCTAATCACTTCGGCTCTGTCTTTCACCTTCTGGGGTACATCTGCCGTTCTCAGGTTTAAAAGAGTTTTATCTTGCTCTCTAGTTAGAAATACCCTTAAACGGCTGCCCATATCTCTGTTACCTTTGTAGAAACATTGTACGTATTTACTTATCTTTACATAGTTTGGTTTTTTCACCTCGTTCTACTTAAGTAAGTGGGAATAAATATAACTATATTACAAAAGCTATATATATTTGAAACCCTTAGCAAGGAAGAGCGAAAACGGAAAAGCGACAACCTTAAATAGTTAACTTTATTTGTGTCGGCTATCTCCTAATTATTCTGAAAATGGCTATTTATCAACATTATTTATTTAAAATAATAATCATCAGGATATGAACATAAAGTTAGGACATAATAATATTTAGCCTTATTAATTTTTCTCTCTTCAAAAATATTTATCCGAGAGCCAGATTCAACAAAAGCGTAGCAATTACTTACGTCGTAGACTTTATATAGAAAGCTTTAGCCGCTTGTCTCTTATGCAATCGCTGTGAGATAACCCGTATTTTATCAAACTTAATATTCCATAAATATTCTTTAATTACGATTGCAAAAAGTATTTTTATTGAAATCATCTATAAAGGTATAATCACAAAATAAAATCATGAATGAATTATGACTAAAATACAGGATCAAACTCTAGATGCACGTAGCCGCATCGTTGAATCAGCTAATCGTTTAGGGGTTCAACTCAATGAGCAAGAATTAGAACGTTGGATGAATTCCATCACCGAGGCAACAGGAGACAGCGATATTGTCGTAGACAAAGATACAGGTGCTTTTGGGCACAAAGTCACCATGTTGGATTTTGACCCGCAAGAGTTGGCACGGTTTCGTACCATTGGCAAAATCGTAGAATTTGAAGATATTCCTGGTGTTGTAGAAACCGCATTGGCGATCTCTGGTTCAGCGGCTCAATCTAAAATTCAGACTTATCCTGGTGACTGTGACTACTTCGAGCGTGTGAATATCATTGCGCCTACCCGTAGCGAAGCCTCCGAGATTCTTGGCAAACTGGTTCGGGATAAGGCGCTTAACACCATGTCCGGCCCCAATTATCAGTTAATTGATGTGAACTTTGGTGCTTACCCCCAACAAGTGGTTCGGGGAGAAAACACCAGACGTTCAGGTTCGCCAATTAACTGGCAACCCGATGAGGTGATTGCTGGTCAGATTGAGGTAAGCGACCTAGAGGGCAATCCTCTGGTGCTGACCTGGGATGCCGTAGCCCAAGACCCTAACTGGTCTTGGTGTAAGCTGGAATGGGTTGTTGCTGACACAATACGTAGTCAATTGTCCAACGCCAGCAACGTGATAGATGTTACCTGGGAAGCACCAGATGGAACTATCACAGCACTAGACGGCTATCTGGACGGCTATTTTCAAGAAGTTTACCTAGATGCTGAATCCGCTCCCATCTTTTCCAAACTGGTGAAGCAAGCCTCCGCCGATGTCATGGATGATTATGTGGCGGTATTGGAAAAGGAAGTCAAAAAATATGTCAAACAAGGTAAACACCTCAACTACGGCAAAGCAGCCAAGCGGATGTACAACATCTTTCGGCTGAATGGGCGTTACGAGGAAGCAGCGTTTCTGCGTGAATTGTTCGACGAACCTACGGCACTGCTTTACCAAGTCCACGCATTAATGGGAACTGTGCAACAAGCTAGGGACAATAGTGCTGTGTTTGATCTCGATAGCGTTCTCAATCAGGCAGATGAACTGATTGTGGCAGCCGTCAAGGTCTTGGAGGGGGAAGAGGAGTTAGAAATCGTGCGTCATTTGCTGCGCTTATATCGTAGTTTGTGCCGCCAAGAATCTGGCACTCCCCTTGGTTCGGAAGTAGAAGTAGCCCAGGCGGAAGTGATGAAAATAGTCAATAATTTCTTCTATGAGAAAATGACGGCGTTACCCACCATTAAGGCTTATATCGAAGGTACTCAGGTATAGGGCAAAATCCTCGGTTTCTCAAAGGAGTAAGAGATTTCCGATAACAATGAATCAGGCTTCGTCGTTATCGGAAATCTGTTACAAAATCTTATAAGTGCGATCGCATAGCTATCTTACTTAACGCTGTAGATTCGCTTGCAAAAGATTACAGAATAACTTCCCTTGCTGAATGGCATCATCCAAGGCAATGTGAGCCAATGGAAGATTTTCTAACCATGCAGCAGGTAGATTATCCTTGCCAGATTCACTGTAGCTTTGTTTCAAGAATGCCATCGCATAGGAACGGATATCCAATGCCGAAAATTTAAAGGGGCTATCGCCCACAAAGTTGATCAGGTACCAGTAGACAAACATAAAGTCATAGGCGGCTGGATAACCAACAAAGATCGGTTTACCTGGTAAAGCCACAAGCCAGGCGTGGTAAGACTCCATGACCTTTAGAGGGGGCTGGGGGTCGGCTCGACTAGCTGCCCAAGCATCTGGCTGTTCTGCCCACCATTTCATAGTTTTGGGGTGTCCTTGGGCCCCTGGCAAGGTTTCTAAATTAGCTGTAAAAGTCCCAACCAATTGTTTGTCTGCGGTATACGCAGCTGAGGCAAGACTAAGCATGGAATGGGGCCCAGGGATAGGGCCATCCGCTTCTATATCAGTGCTGACGTAGATTTCGATTGTCACCTTTTATCCTGCCTGTCTTTTATCAGTATGTTTCAGCGTTGATGACCATTGCCTGATTTTAGCAATACACGGGTTTTCGTCGTTATCGGAAATCTATGACAAAATCTCACCGATGCAACCAAGTACAGCACTTCTGATTAACAAACCGCCTTCTCTGCGAAAGGCTTCTACTTTCAGAGACGCTAACGCGTAGCTTGTCGTAGAGAAGAGACAAACGACACAAAGAAAAAATCAGCGTAACTCTTACTCTGCGGGAAGGCGTTCGCGTAGCGTCTCGTAGAGAAACGCCTATGCGTTAAAAAATTACATTCTCTCCAACACCTGAATTCCCAACAAAGATAATCCCAACTTCAGAGTTCTAGCAGTCAAATCACACAGAACCAACCGAGATGTTCGCTGTGGTTCCTCCGCTTGTAGTATGGAACAGCGATCGTAAAATTGGTTAAACTTCTGGCTCAGTTCAAACAAATACTCACATAAACGATTGGGTAGCAAGTCTTGCTCTACACTACTGATAACTTCATCCAGTTGAAGTAAATATTTTGCTAGCGCTAATTCTGTTTCATGCTGCAACAAAACGGCATTATTTCCCAACTCTTTAAAATTAATATCACCCTTGCGGCTAATCCCATGAATCCGCGCATAAACATATAGCATATAAGGCGCAGTATTACCTTTGAGATCCAGCATTTTGTCGTAGCTGAAGATGTAGTTACTGGTGCGATTTTGGCTTAAATCTGCATACTTAACTGCACTGATTCCAACTACCCTAGCAACTTCATTAATAAATTCTTCAGTTTCTTGACGTTCTTCTTTTTGTAATCTGCTTTTTAGGTCAGCATGGGCATGAGAAACAGCTTCATCTAATAAATCTCGTAACCGCACAGTATCCCCAGAACGAGTTTTGAATTTCTTCCCATCTTCTCCTAATACCAACCCAAAGGGAACATGGACTAATTCCACATCATCGGGAATCCAGCCGGCTTTGCGTGCTACCTGGAAGAATTGGGCAAAGTGGTTTCCTTGTCCAGCATCAGTTACATAAATTATCCGCTTTGCTTCATCCTGCTGAATCCGGTAACGGAGGGATGCTAAATCAGTTGTGGCGTAGTTATAACCGCCATCTGATTTCTGCACAATCAAGGGTAAAGGTTCACCTTCTCTATTTGTAAATCCCTCCAGAAAAACACATTTTGCGCCCTGGTTTTCTACCAGTAAGCCCGATTTTTCTAAATCTTCCACAACACCAGATAATAAAGGGTTGTAGAAAGATTCACCGCGTTCAGTTAACTTGATATCCAGCAATTCATAAATTACTTGAAACTCTCGCCGTGATTGTTCGCACAACAGTTTCCAAGCATGAAGTGTATCTTCTGCACCTGCTTGTAATCTGACAACTTCTTGGCGTGCTGTTTCTTGAAAAGCTGCATCTGTATCAAAGCGTTGTTTGGCTTTGCGGTAAAAAGAAACTAAATCACCAATATCTAAAGCATTAGCGGTAGTAAGTGCATCTGGGTAAACTTCCCGCAGATAGGCGATTAACATTCCAAACTGCGTACCCCAATCACCGACATGATTTAACCGCAGCACATCGTGTCCTTGAAATTCTAAAATCCGGGCGATGGAATCACCAATAATGGTAGAACGCAAGTGTCCGACGTGCATTTCTTTGGCAATATTCGGACTGGAAAAATCTACAATTTCCCTCTTCGGCGTTTTCGCTGGTGGAACTCCAAGTCTGGGATCGGCTTGAATTTCGTTCAGTTGTGCTTCTAGGTATGTCGTTTTCAGTTTCAGATTGATAAATCCTGGCCCAGCAATTTCCGGTGGTTCGCAGATTTCGGATACATCTAGTTTCTCAACGATCGCACCTGCGATCGCTCTTGGTTGCTTTCCTAACTTTTTACTCAGGGATAAAGCCACATTCGCCTGATAATCACCAAATTTAGGATTACTGGCAGAAACCAAAATTGGATCTACTCCCGCGAAGTCAGCGCCAAAAGCCTCGACTAAAGCCTGTTCAAGCTGAACTTTTAGTTTTTCTTGTGTAGCGTTCATATATAAATTTTATCTGGGAGAGAGAGAATGTAGCTCTGGAAAAGCTTGATTATTAACTTTAGCATTTCATTTTGAGCCACTCGATTCATGAGAAATGTTTTTGTCCATCTACTTACCAATGCCAAAACCCACGACAAAATGACGGACAGAAATTACGACACAATGTCGTTTACTTTTCTTTCTCAATAAGACACTCTATCTGTAATATAAATTTCACCTATACAGATAAGCGTTAGCATGAAAGTACGCGAAGTTATCAAACGACTAGAAGCTGATGGTTGGTATCTTGCTAGAACTAAAGGTAGTCATCGACAGTTCAAACATCCAGATAAGCCCAGTACTGTAACAGTGTCTGGTAAACCAAATGTGGATGTGCCAATTGGTACTCTTAAAAATATCTGGAGACAAGCTCAATTAGAGGAAGACTAATGCGTTATACAGTTGTGATTGAAAAGGGAGAAACTAGCTATGGCGCTTATGTCCCTGATTTACCCGGTTGTGTAGCTGTGGGTGAAACTTTAGAAGAAGTCAAGCAGATGATTGCAGAAGCGATTGAATTTCATATAGAAGGAATGCTAGAAGATGGTTTACCTATTCCTAAACCTACAAGCATCGCTCATGAGGTTGAAGTTGCAAACTACAGCAAAACATAATTATAGAAAACCACTAAATTAGCTCTAAACAATCCTTATAGAATATTTTAAGTCTCTTTGATAATGCGATCGCACCGCACTTTTCGATTACATAATTCATTCACTGTGTAACTGTAAGCCACACAGTGAATCAATTATAGGGAAGACGAAAGAATCGAGTTGTATTGAAGCCTTACTCCTCCCGCCCAAGCAAGGCACAACTGACGGAAATCATCGCCCCGCACCTCAAAATTGGGGTATTGGTCGAAACTCGCGCAAGCTGGAGATAGTAACACCACAGGCGCTTCATACTCCTTGGCTAATTCCGCCGATCTGGGGATTGCCCTTTCCATAGTTTCGACAATGTAGTACGAATAATACCCCACTTCTTGCAGGCGTTGGGCAAATGCGGGTGCAGCAGAGCCAATCAATAACACAGCAGCAGCTTTGGTTTGGATTTGTGCTAGCCAGCCAGTATCATCACCTGCTTTAGCTTCTCCACCAGCAATTAAAATCGCTGGACTTTTGACTGATGCTAAACCAACTTCGGCCGCATCGTAGTTGGTGGCTTTGCTATCGTTAATGAAATCAATACCTTCCCAAGTGCAGATATGCTCCAAACGATGAGGAACGCCGGGGAATTCCTGAATTGCAAGTGCGATCGCATCACGATTAATTCCCGCTAATCGTGCCGTTGCTACTGCCATCAACAGATTTTGCTGATTATGCTCTCCCACCATTCGCAAAGTAGATACTTTCACAATCGGTTCTGGTACAGAGGTTGCAGTCAATTTTTCCACAACCCAGTCGTCCTCAATGTAAAAGCCTTTTTCGCTAATCAGGAAATCTTTTCCTCTCACACTTGTCCAATAAGCATTAGGCCAAGCACTTAAACCTTGTTGGCTCAAGTAGGCATCATCACCATTGAACACTTGTAATTCGGACTGGTGCAACAGCTTTGCTTTGATGTTGTAATAGTTCTCTAAAGTCTTATGGCGACTAAGATGATCCGGTGTGAAAGTCGTCCAAACACCGATCCGGGGTGCAAGAGAACTGGAAGATTCTATTTGATAACTGCTAATCTCCGCAATCACCCAATCGAGTGAAGAGTTAGGAGTTAGGAGTGAGGAGTTAGGAGTGAGGAGTGAGGAATTATCAAATGCTTCCCCTGCC
>NZ_JAAGOG010000271.1:0-8943 GCF_010747425.1 Nostoc sp. UIC 10630 | reverse complement strand
AAACGATGGACTTCATCGACAAAAAGAATAGTTCGTTGATTATGAAACTTGCGCTGTTCTTGGGCTTTTTCAATTGCGGCTCGAATTTCTTTAACTCCTGAGAGTACAGCATTGATAGCGATGAAGTGAGCGCGGGTGGTGTTGGCAATAACCCGCGCTAAAGTAGTCTTGCCAGTCCCTGGTGGCCCAGAAAAGATTAAGGAAGACAGTTGATCCAAACTAATAGCATGCCGCAGTAGCCTTCCTTGCCCGATAATATGGTCTTGACCAATAAATTCGTCAAGTGTCCGTGGACGCATCCGAGCCGCCAGTGGTGCTTCTTTTTCAGTTATTTTTGCAAGATGCTGGTCAAATAAATCCATTATTTAATACGTCGAGAGAAGGTGGGGTTTTTCAAGCCATAGAAGATGTATGCTTTTTCAAGGTAAAAAACTATAACGACAATTAACATCTAAAAAGAAATTACTTTACGATCTCGCAAAAATTTACCGTTTATATTGCGTGGAGCATCAGTAGCGAGCCAAATAGCAGTGTCGGCTCCTTCTGCTGGCGTGCGCGGTGCTGATGACCCACCCATATCTGTTTTAACCCAGCCCGGACAAATGGAATTGACAACAATCCCAAAAGATTGTAAAGTTTGTGCCAGCATAATTGTTGCACCATTTAATGCCAGCTTTGATAGGCAGTAACTTGGGACATCATAAGACAAGTCTTCTAATGCTCCATATCCGCTTGAAACGTTGACAACTCTAGCATCAGGGGATTTTTCCAGCAGGGGTAAAAATGCTTGTACCATTCGAATTGCACCAAAGGTGTTGGCATTCATCGTGGAATCAAGTAACTCACGAGAAATGGTAAGAATATTTACATCTTTATCTGGATACACGCCAGCATTATTAATCAAAACATCTAACCGAGTAATTTTCTGGTGCAGGGTTTTTACTGCTTGGTTGATAGAACGATCATCAGTGACATCCAATTCGAGAAGAATTACCTTTGGTTGAAGTTTCTGGGCCGCAAGTTTTGCGTTATCAAACGAGCGGGAAGTGATAATTATCGAGTAGCCTTTTGCCAGTAGACCTTGAGCGATGGCAAACCCAATCCCTCGGTTTCCACCTGTGATTAATGCCCATTTGTTTTGTGTAGATTCCATGTTATGTTCTACCTTGTGTTAAGAATGCTTGCTTTTGTTGAATTAGAGAATAGCAATTCGTTGGTTTGTGTGCCGTGATTAATTGAAATTTCGATACAGTACCTGCTTAATGCCTTCAAGAATCTACAACAGATGTGATGATGCGTTTGTAGCGTTTACGCTGTGTTGACCATTTGTTACATGCTTGCGTAATTGTTTGTCTGTCTTGTTGTGATAAAAGCTCATCAGCTTCAGAATATCTGAAAAAGTTGGTAAAGATACTGACAACAACAGTTTCACAATCAACCTATCCACTTTGTCCAATCGGGCGCATCTGTGACCAGTTGAGCAAACTTGGACGGTTCAATATCCTCAAACTTGAAATCACGCCCCACAGTTCATCACTCGTTAGGGTACTGAGTAAATAAGTGCATCAATGCCGTATTCCATAACAATATCTTAGCCAAACG
This sequence comes from Nostoc sp. UIC 10630, assembly GCF_010747425.1. NCBI lineage: Bacteria > Bacillati > Cyanobacteriota > Cyanophyceae > Nostocales > Nostocaceae > Nostoc > Nostoc sp. UIC 10630. Next base: position 7,341 of record NZ_JAAGOG010000271.1, on the reverse strand, counting down.
AAGAGGGTGAAGAGATAGAGCGCTCTGTAGTAGGGTTATTGTCTATCATAACGACAACCCAAACGCTACAATTCGCTTATGCCATTTAAGTAGGATACAGGTCCAAAAGGAAATAAAGGCAGTTTAAGCGTAAGCTAAAAATAAAATACTTGGGTGCTATGTCGATTCCTGGAATTTCTGAAGCAATAATCCGTCATAACTCCAACGCTTCATCCTACAGTCGTGGTGAAGAATATTACCGCAAGGGTGTGATCGCTAAACTAAAAAAACGCGGTAATCTGATTCAGGCAGAGATAGAGGGTAGCGAAATTACACCATATCAAGTCAGTATTCGTTTTGATGGAGGTGGAATTACCTCAGCAAGTTGTACTTGTCCTTATGATTATGATGGTTGGTGCAAACATATCGTTGCCACCTTATTAAGCTGTTCGCGTCAATCAGAGATTATTGAAGAACGTCCAACGCTAGAACAATTATTAAATCGCCTCGATTTTCTTCGAACTCAGCAATTATTACAAGAACTGGTGGAAAATAGACCAGAACTAATTGATGATATTGATGAGTTTGTCAGTTTGATAGACTTGCCAAAACCGCAAACAAAACAGCCTTCTACCCGCCAAAGCAAAATTGATACATCACCTTTTCGCTCTCATGTCAAGCGGATTTTGCGGGATGGATTGAAGGAATTAGAGTATGGTTCAGAAGAAGACCCATTAACAGATGATTTGCTGGCTGTAATTGAGAAAGCACGGGAGTTAGCAGAAAATGGAGATGGCAATAATGCGATCGCAATTCTCGAAACTATTACCGAAACTTATGCCCAAGAATGGGACGAGTTGCTAGATTACGGTGGAGACAGTTATTCCATTGCAGAACCTCTTGATAGCGCCTGGACAGAAGCAATTTTGTGTGCAGAAATGTCTACAGGAGAAATAGTAGATTTGCAATTGATGTTGGAATCATGGCAAGACGAAATCAGTGCAGACTTTAGTATGAGTTTAGAAGCATTGCGTCAAGGTTGGGATTATGAACCACTTCAACAAATTATGCAAGGAGATGATACCGCAGAACTTTGGGAAAATGAACGACCAAGCTTTGCTGATGATTTAGCATTGATTCGCTTGCAAATTCTTGAACGTCAAAATCGTTATACAGAGTATTTAAATCTAGCTTTAGCAGAAGAAATGACTCTGCAATACCTGACGCAATTAGCAGCTTTAGGAAGAGTAGAAGAAGCCATGTCTGCGGCTAAAATCCTGATGGAAAGAGCAGAAGAGGGTTTTGCCTTGGCAAAAATATTGCGAGAAGATGGTTATTTGGTTGAAGCATTGGAAATATGCCTTGCTGGTATAAATCTAACAGGTAACTGTTTATATGAATTTGCTACTTGGACAAGTAATTTAGCCCAAGGATTAGAAGATAATGCCACTGCCTTAACTGCTAGCATCATTGCTTTTAAAATCAGACCATCGTTTCGAGACTATGGTAAGATTCAAGACTATGCAGGAGAAAGTTGGTTGACGGTCAAACAAGATTTACTGCAAACACTACGAGAGCAGCCAGATTGGGGAATAAAAGAAGCTCAAGTTGATATTTTCCTCCATGAAGGATTAATTGATGATGCAATTAAAACAGTAGAAAGAGATAGTTACTATGCTTCAGAATTGGTACATCGAGTCATGGATGCAGCAGTTTCCCATCGTCCAGATTGGGTAATTGATAACGCTCGCAGACGGGCAGAACCAATTATGGAACAAGGAAAAGCTGACCGTTATGACGCTGCGGTTAATTGGCTCAAAAAAGTAAAAGCTGCGTATCTTCACCTTGGACAAAAAGCTGAATGGTCTGCTTATCGCTCACAACTAGAAGCGGCTCATGGACGCAAACGTAAATTAATGGAATTATTTAAAGAACTGAATAAATAATATGACTATTTTTGAGCCTAATTCCACAATACAACAAGCACTACTCGCAAGGAAATATTTCGAGTTACATTCTTCCATACAAAAAATTATTCAGTTATTTTCGGTAATTTATGCACCGATAGACAAAAATTCATTTGTAAGTTGTCTTAGTAAAATTAACGCTTTAGATGAAAACAATAAACCTTGGGTTACTAAAACCCTCAGTTACCAAATTGATAAATTGTTAAAAGCAGGCTTGTTAATACAGGAAAACAGGCAAGGTGCTGAATGTCATCCGTTACTTACAGAAATTGCTACTCGCCATGCTGTACAAACCGGAGAGTTTGAAATCCTCGTCACAGCAGTAGAGGAGAAGCTACCAATACGTACTCACTGGAATAGAGATTCTCGGATCTTCTACAACTTACGCCAGTGTATCAGAGAAATCCGCATTGGTATTTATCGTCAAGACCTTAGTTTTATTAATCAGCAAATTGAAGCTTACCAGAAGTACGCTGATAGCGAAGAAAAAATAGTAATAGAAAATATCTTTGAGCAGATATACAATAATCCATTTGATGCAGATTGGTTTAACACCCTTCCACAAGGATTATATGAAAGTGGTATATCCAGTATTCTCTTCAATTCAGCCTTAAAATTATCCGCTTCTGAAGATGCGTTGATGCTGCTGGAAGAAGAATGCTCTAACAGTGAAAAACATTGCTCAGATTATCTGCATCTGATTTTGACAGAACAACTGTTGTTACAGGGTTGTACCCAAGAAGCACAAGAAAGTCTAGAGCGGATATCAAACGAATATCAAAATAATGCTGCTATCTTTTGGGGTTGGTTAAGTTTTCTGCGGGGTGAGAATGAACAAGCTATCAAATATTATAAAGATGCGCTGAAAGCCATCAAAAAGGCTACAGGTAAACGCCAAATATATTTCAATACAATTGGGGGCTTATTTTTTATCCTCGCACTTTTAAAAGATGGTTCGGCGCAAAGCCTGCGGGAAGCAGAAGAATATAGCAGTTTGATGTCCCGTCAATCAGATCATTGGCTCAGGTTCACTTATGGCAGACTGAAAATGGTACTGCAAGTACACCTTGGTGATATTACTCAAAAACAATTTATAGTCAGTGGTCATATTTCTTCCGTAGAAGAAGAAAATAGCTTACAAACCTTGTTTTGTTCACTATGCCTTTACTGGATGGATGCTGAGAGTGCTAAAAAACGCTTACCTAATTTATTAGAACCATTGTATCGGCGATCGCTCGCCTCCGGTTATCACTGGCTGGCAATGGAAACCGCAGAACTCCTATCCCGGCTCAAACCTAGTAGTAACTATAATAAACTAGCAGAGGCACTGCGAGAAGATAGCAATATTCAAACCATCGTAGACTTAATTCGACCCCAAGAAGCTTGGGAAATGTGCCTCAATGCCTTGGCAAATCTCCAAAAAGAACCACAAACACCAGGAAAACCAGAATCGGAACTGCGTTTAGCATGGTTCATAACCTTCTATCCCAGCAGATGTGTCTTACAACCAAAGGAACAAAAAGTTAATGCCAAAGGGGAATGGAGTAAAGGTCGCCCCATAGCCCTCAAACGTCTAAGCAGTGCATTATCTGAGTTTGATTACATCACCTCCCAAGATATGCGGGTATGTAGTTGTATTGAGACATATAGTGATGGCTATTACGGCAAAGTTGATTATACCTTCGGTGAAAAAGCCATCTCTGCTTTAATTGGACACCCGTTGGTTTTTTGGGAAGATACACCTACTATCCGTGTAGAAATTGTCAAGGGAGAACCAGAACTACTAGTTAAAAAAGAAAAACTTGGCCGTCTCACCTTGGAATTTTCTCCCAAATTACCAGAATCACAGAATATTCTGCATATCAAAGAAACTCCAACCCGCATCAAAGTCATTGAAATTACTGCCGAACACAGACGCATTGCAGAGATTATTGGTATAGATAATAAATTAAATGTGCCTGCGATCGCAGAGAAACAAGTTTTAGCGGCCATTAATGCCGTCTCTGGCATCGTCACCGTACATTCTGACATTGGTGGCGGTTCAGAAGGTGCAGAAGAAGTACCCGCCCAGACTCTACCCCATATTCATCTTTTACCTGCCAATGCCGGCTTGAAAATTAGCCTTTTGTCGCGTCCCTTTGCCCAAGGTGGTCCCTACTACCGTCCAGGTGCAGGTGGTGAAACTGTGATTGCCGAGATTGACGGTAAACGTCTTCAAACCAGACGAAATTTGTCTGAAGAAAAGCAACTTGCCAAAGATGCTATAGCCGCCTGCGCCACCTTGACTCGAACTGAAGAACAAGATGGTGAATGGATTATAGACGATCCAGAAGACTGTTTAGAACTGCTGCTAGAACTGCAAGAACTAGGAAATAACGTAGTCATCGAATGGCCACAAGGAGAAAAACTCCGTGTTAGCCACAATGCCGGCTTGAAAGACTTTAATTTATCAATTCAACGTCAGCAAGACTGGTTTGCAGCCACTGGGGAGTTGAAATTGAATAACGACCTAGTGCTGGATATGCAGCAACTACTAGAACTATTAGAGAAAACCCCCAGCCGTTTTATTCCCCTTGGTGATGGTCAATTTTTGGCTTTAACTCAAGCTTTTCGCAAACGCCTCGACGAATTGCGGATGTTTTCGGAAAAACATAGTAAAGGTATTCGTTTTCACCCCTTGGCAACATTAGGATTAGAAGATTTTGTCGATGAGGTAGGTAAGGTAAAAGCAGATAAACACTGGAAAACACATATCAAGCGTCTCCATGAGGTGAAAAACCTCCAGCCAGAACTGCCATCTACCCTTCAAGCAGAACTACGTGACTACCAAATGGAAGGCTTCTGTTGGCTGGCGCGGCTAGCACATTGGGGTGTGGGCGCTTGTTTAGCAGACCAAATGGGACTCGGTAAGACCTTGCAAGCATTGGCGGTCATTCTCAGAAATGCCCATGAAGGGCCAACCCTAATTATTGCCCCTACTTCCGTGTGCATGAATTGGGTGAGTGAAGCGCAGAAGTTTGCCCCAACTCTCAATATTATTCAATTTTCTGGTGCTAACCGCCAAAAACTACTGGATGGTTTACAACCGTTGGATATGTTGGTATGCAGCTATGGTTTATTACAGCAGGAAGAAGTAGCGCAAATGCTTTCTCAGATACAGTGGCAAACTATTGTGCTAGATGAAGCCCAAGCGATTAAAAATATGACCACTAAACGTTCTCAGGCAGCCATGAACCTAAAATCTAATTTTAAGTTGCTGACTACTGGGACTCCCATTGAAAATCACCTGGGTGAGTTATGGAATTTGTTCCGTTTTATTAATCCTGGGTTATTGGGTTCTTTTGAAAGCTTCAATCAACGCTTTGCTACCCCCATTGAAAAATATCAAGATAAACTTGCACGTAATAAACTCAAAAAACTGATTCAACCATTTCTATTGCGGCGGACAAAAAATCAGGTGTTAGAAGAGTTGCCATCTCGTACCGAAATTCTCCTTCATGTAGAGTTAAGTCGAGAAGAAAAGGCATTCTATGAAGCGTTGCGCCGTCAGGCCATATCTAAACTTACCGAAAGTGATGCAGAAGCAGGAAAGAAACATTTGCAGGTTTTGGCTGAGATTATGAAACTGCGTCGCGCTTGCTGTAATCCTAGCTTGGTGATGCCTGGTACTGAATTACCCAGTTCCAAATTGCAACTTTTTGGTGAGGTGCTGGGTGAACTGCTGGAAAATCGTCATAAAGCGTTAGTGTTTAGTCAGTTTGTTGACCATTTGCACATCATCCGCGATTACCTTGAACAGCAAGGTATTAATTATCAATATCTAGATGGCAGCACTTCAGTGGGAGAGCGCAAAAAACGGGTCGATGCGTTCCAAGCTGGTTCAGGGGATGTATTTCTGATTAGTCTCAAAGCAGGGGGGACAGGACTTAATCTAACTGCGGCTGATTATGTGATTCATACAGACCCTTGGTGGAATCCCGCAGTGGAAGACCAAGCCTCAGACCGCGCCCATCGGATTGGGCAACAACGCCCTGTTACTATTTATCGTCTAGTAGCAAAGGATACTATTGAAGAAAAAATTGTGGAATTGCACCACCACAAGCGAGATTTGGCAGATAGCCTGTTAGAAGGTACTGACATGAGTGGCAAGATATCAACGGAAGCCTTGTTACAGTTGATTAGTGAAGGATAAGCTGTCCTGCTTATATAATTTTAGATTTTTGATTTCCTGATTGCACAAGTTCAAGATTAACTCAACTCTAATTAACTATGCCCAAGACTTGGAACTTAAAGGTAGATAACTATATTCAAGCCAACCCCAATTGCATCATCGCCACTGCTCATGTAGATTCGTTTCCGATAGACCTGCCGCTAGAACCGAACATCCGCGAACCGAACCGCAAAAGCGCGACCTACAGACAAATGTTCGATTCACTGACAACCGAACCCGAAAAATTCTTCTCCCGTCACAGTGGAATTGTTTTATTAGCCAATAAAGTTAAGCCCAACAGAAATAAAACCTCACTCGAACTAGAAGTCTTAGAAGCTAACGAGGGGGGTAGCGATGGGATTATCAACGGAGGGCATACAGTTTTAGCATTTGAGCAAGCGAAAAATTACAAATATGACCTAACCGAAGCCAGAGTAAAAGTTACGATCCACATTGGACTGAGTGAAGAATCAGCCAAAGATATAGCCCTGGCCTCCAACACGACAACGCCAGTAGATTCTCGCTCCAAAGTCAACGCTAGGGGTGATTACAAATTCATCAAGCAGTATTTAGCCCAGTTAGAAAGAGCAGAAGATAGAAAATTCCGCATCGCTTATTACCAAAACCAAAGCGGCGCTCCCAGAAATGCCCAGTGCAATGTCACCCACTTGCTGAAGCTCCTTTACTGCCTCGACAGAAATAAATACAACCCCGACAGCAATAAACGAACCAAGCACCCAGCAGGAATGAGTCTTCCGAGTCACATCACAGACGCAGAAAGGGAAAGATTAACCGCTTTACTGCCTCTCTTGACTCATGCTTTGTGGATAGAGCAAAGACTCTACGAAATAATCCAAGAATATATAAGCAACCCCAGAAGAAAGGGTGCTAACGATTTAGCATCAGTAGATATACGTAAGACTACATTGTTGCCTGATAGCAAATACTCCTTTGGGTTTGGTGCGCCAACTGACTTGGCATTACCAATAATTGCATCATATCGGGTATTTTTGGACAAAGACTATAAATGGATTCTGCCGTTTAACGAATTCGCCGAAGATTTTCTGCAACATCTGTGGAATAACTACTTCCGCAAATATTTGGTGTCGGAGAAAACAGCAGGAAATACAGTCGGTACAAAAATCAGCCGCAATCAAGAGATTTGGGAAAGTTTGTACATTTCGG
>NZ_JAAGOG010000001.1:0-172516 GCF_010747425.1 Nostoc sp. UIC 10630 | reverse complement strand
GGGGAGGCAGGGGGAGACAAAGAAACAAGTGTATTCAGAGGTATTGCGGTAGTAAAAAGTACTAAAAGGTTCTCTTTACTTCCCCCTGCTCCCTTCACGATGATCTCCCTTTTTCCCGTTGCTCCCCCTGCCCCCTGCTCCCTGCCCTCTACCTCCCCTGCCTCTTCGGTCAAAGTTCTACATTACTAGAAAACCTATATCTTTAGTTTTCCCGATTAAAACCTAAAGACAGTACGAACCCAAGCAAATAAACTATCAGGATTGTTGGCATCAGAGTCCGGTGCAGTAATCCAGATTAAACCCGGTGTCACCTCAATATTATCTCCGATTTTATATTGGTAAAATGCCTCAACGTGCAGGGAGGTATCTTTGTCTGCTTGTCCAGCACCTGCTCCCAAATTTACACCCTGACTAAGCCTGGTAAGTTTCGGCTCCATACCAACTAAAATCCCCCCTAAAGCACCCTCACTAAAAAGATCCGGGAATGCTAGTCCTACGGCCCAATCCATTGCACTACCATCACCGCGCCCCAAATAGCGGTGCGCTCCATAACTTATCCATCCATTAATTGCCAACTTGGAATTGACTTGATAGAACGCCTGTAGTCCATAAAGATTGGCTACAGTTCCCGCTCCAGCTACGGTGCTGTTTACCAGGTTACTACCGACTGCTGGGCCGAAGTTTGTTCCGCTTAGACCTTGGGTATTCGCTGGACTATAAGTATTGACGTAAGTTGCCGCCACCCGAAAATTTCGATTAGAGGAGTAGTAAATTATCTGTGCCAGAGCTAAATACCTGCCTGTAAATAAGCCATTATTAGCTGTGGGATTACCGCCGTTTGGTGCGCTATACGCTATCCCCACTTGAACCTGTTTGCCTAATTTTTGGAGTATGGCAATTCCGGGCCCGCTATCTCCATAGTTATAGACTAAAGACCGCCGTGAAAATCGTGAAATTCCATTAGCGCCGGTTGCAGAAGACGATTCAAAATATGGATTGATAGGGCCAGAAAGACCTATCTCACTAGCTCCATCAGACAGAGCATAAATGTTAACTTGAGTATCTGGATTAGGTAAAAAGCGATACCGCACACCACCGAGAAGAATAGTATTACGTGCAAAGGTAATACTGGAGTTATCAGCAGTTCTCCCCTCAAAAGTTCCTAATAATCCAGCTCTTGTTTGTCCCAATGATTCAATATTTCCACCTGACAGCGATAAGCTTAGTGAATCTTGACCGTTAAAACTAGTGTTTAACCGTAAAGTCGTTGAACCTTGAAGTGTGGCATTGCGAGGTGCTGGTCTTTTGGTAACGACATTATTGCCAGCCAGAAGTGAGCCAAGAACAATCTGCGCTCGACCTATAAGTTTAGTTGTGGTTGTAAACTGATTTGCCTCTAATTTCGCAGTCCGCGTTTCCAAGTTATCTAAGCGTCCCCGAAATTGAGCAAGTTCTGGAGAAAATTGTTCTTGTAGTTTTTTGATGGCATCCAAGTCTTCTCGTTTGACCAAATCTGCCGTTGAAGTCGCTATTAATTCATTGAGGCGATCTAAAGCAGCATTCAACCCAGCAGCAAATTCATACCGTGTTAGGGCACGATTCCCTTTAAATGTGTCATCTGTATATCCAGCAATTACACCGTAGCGCTCCACCAAAGACTGTAATGCTTGAAATGCCCAATCTGTGGGCAAAACATCTGACAATTGTGAGACGGATGTTACTTGTCCTGCTGCATTATTTGGAGCTTTTTTATTAGTCGGTGGTGCAACTTCCAACAATTGCGAGACAGGTGTGACTCGTTCTGGGTTGGTAGCCTTTTTACTAGTTAGCGGTGGAATTGAAGAAGAAGGTAGGACGCAGGATAGCGCACAGGAAGCAGGAGGGGATGCGATCTCTCCTGGCCCTTTGCCTTCTGTCTCTATTGTTGAAGTTTCTAGTGTTTGATTGACAATTGCTTCTGGAGCTTTGTTCACTTCTGCTTCAGCAGTAGATACATCAGATTTAGGGAGTTCAGCGTGACTTTTTACTGGATAAAAAACCAGAATGGCTAGAATATCTAGCAACAAGAACGTGAACATTATGTATCTATATTTAGAGCGAAAATTCGACATTACTCTTGAACTCCTCAACCTGAAAAACGAATAAATTAGCTCTAGCTTTGACAGAGAAACTAGCAGAAATTATTGATGAAATATTTGTGCTAAACCATTAGTTAATGAGTTAGCAAAGGTTCCCCTAGTAAGAAAAGTGCAAATCCGCGATAAGTATCGTAACCATTACTAGGCAATTCAGTGTAGACTCCAAAACTCATAGAAAATTCTCAAAACAAAATTCAAAATTCGGTTTGATATTGGAGCGCAACTGGTGAGATAAGGCAACAAAATTCATCAATGGCTACTGGCATCGACTAAATCTTGAATTAAATTCAAGGTATTGATTGACAATTAACATTAGCTGAATACACTAATTAGTAAGCAGCTAGATTTCACAATCTCAGTTGTTAAGAAAAGCAGATAAAACTATAAGTCGATAGATTTACCGGATTTTGCGTAAAATTATCTTTGCATAGAGCTTGTTACAATGCAAGACCCAGTATTTATTCATGAAGAGAAAATATATCAAAATTATTGGTTAGGTCAACTCAACCCAAGCAACTGCGATCGCGTGAGTAGGTCGGCGAAGTTAAAGCTAACTGGCTAAGGCTGTCATTTGTCCTTTGTCATTGGTCATTAGTAAGGGTTTTACAGCAGTTTGCGTTTCGTAACATACTTAGTTTTTTCACGCCAGTTTACTTAGCGTGCCGTAGGCGATCGCCGCAGATAGTTCACTCGGTAAAAATCCCCTATATTTATGGGGATTCCTCCCAATACTTCTCGCTTTGTGCATTTTTAATTCGGAATCGGATTTTGGGTAAAGGGAAAAGGGTAAGGGTTAAAGGTTTTTTCTTTCCCCTTCCCCCTTTCTCCTTAACCTAGAAGTATTGGGATTCTTCCTGCCTCCTGCCTATTGCCTCCTTTTTGCCTTACTCGATTAAAAGTTGTATTTTCCAACACAGCAATTCTGACTACAAAAGTGTCAAAATTACCCACTAAGAAGTTCTCTATTCAGGCAGCCCTTTTTTACTAATGGTTAAATTAGGCTTGATTTTTAGATAATATCGGGTAGAATTTTGTCTATAAAATACGGCAATTCGATCGGATAATCGTATATTAAGTTCTCATACCCTGATAGATATGGAAATTCTCTGGTTTATTCCTACTGGATCTCATGACGGACGCTATTTAGGTACAGATATTGGCTCTCGTGTTGCCACACCTGATTATTTGCAGCAAATTGCCCAAGCTGTGGATAGTTTAGGCTACACAGGCGCATTGTTACCTACAGGGAGTTCTTGTGAAGATGCTTGGATAACTGCCGCCGCTTTTATATCTGTCACCAAGCAGATGAAATTTCTCGTGGCAATTCGTCCAGGAATTACTTCTCCAGGTGCTGCTGCACGGATGGCAGCAACATTTGATCGGATTTCTAAAGGAAGATTGTTAATTAATGTGGTGACAGGTGGAGATCCGGTGCAACTCGCTGGAGATGGCTTGCATCTTAGTCATGACGATCGCTATGATTTAACCGATGAATTTCTTACCGTTTGGCGGGGTATCGTCAGTGGGGAAACAGTCGATTTTAAAGGAAACTACCTGGATATCAAAGGTGGTAAACTCTTATTCCCGCCAGTCCAAAAACCCTATCCACCATTGTGGTTTGGTGGCTCATCTGCGGCTGCAAAGCGGGTTGCTGCTAAACATATAGATGTTTATCTAACTTGGGGCGAACCTCCACAGCAAGTTGCTCAAAAGATTGCTGAGGTTAAACGATTGGCGGCTGAACAAGGTAGAACAGTCCGCTTTGGGATTCGCTTACATGTAATTGTGCGAGAAACCGAGTCTGCGGCTTGGGATGCTGCCAATGAGTTAATTAAGTATGTTGATGAGGATGCGATCGCAAAAGCTCAACAACACCTAGCTAGTTCTGATTCTGAAGGACAGCGACGGATGAGTCAACTACATAGTGGTAGTCGAGAAACCCTAGAGATTAGCCCCAACCTATGGACAGGAATTGGATTAGTGCGGGGTGGTGCTGGTACAGCCCTAGTTGGAGATCCCGATACTGTTGCCGCTAGGATGCTGGAATATCAAGATTTGGGCATAGAAACCTTTGTGTTCTCTGGATATCCCCATTTAGAAGAGGCATATCGCACAGCTGAATTATTATTTCCACGTTTACCTTTGCAGAAACAAACTGCACCGCTAACGCCACCAGTCTTGAGTACTGTTAGCGAAATAGTTAGCAGTGAAAAATTTGCTAAACAACTAACGAGCGCTTCATGAATAATTCGTAATTCGTAATTTGCTCTTTAATTACGAATTATGTTGACGAAGCTTCTAGATTCATCTTTGCGGAAATCTAAAATCCCATGACTATTACCCTTAAACACACCAAAAGAAACAATAATATATCCCTGAGCGAGGTGTTAGAAAACCCGCAAATCGATAAAATAGTTCCCTGGATTGTGCCCGTTCTAGTGCTAGTACTTTGGGAATTTGCTTCCAGAACTGGTTTACTTTCAACCAGAATTTTACCTGCCCCTAGTGGCGTAATCGCTACAGCCATTAGACTAGCCTCCACCGGAGAGCTTTTTCAACATATAGGAATTAGTGCTGGACGGGCGATATCTGGTTTTATAGTTGGTGGCAGTATTGGGTTCGGTTTGGGATTGCTCAATGGCTTTTCCCGTATAGCAGAAAAGTTATTGGATAGTTCCTTGCAAATGCTCCGTACTATCCCTAATCTGGCATTAATTCCCCTGGTAATTCTCTGGTTTGGTATCGGCGATCAAGCTAGATTATTTTTAGTGTCTATGGGAGTATTTTTCCCGTTATATCTTAATACATTTCATGGCATTCGCAGTGTAGATCCTGGACTGATTGAAATGGGAAAAGTCTATGGATTGAAAACCCCACAACTTCTGTGGCAAATTATTTTTCCAGGAGCCTTATCTTCAATTCTCGTCGGTGTCCGTTTTTCTTTGGGGATTATGTGGCTGACATTAATTGTGGCAGAAACGATCGCAGCAGATTCTGGACTTGGTTATATGGCAATGAATGCCCGTGAATTTATGCAAACTGATGTTGTGGTTTTGAGTATTGTTATCTATGCACTGCTGGGTAAATTAGCAGATGCTGTTGCCAGAGGATTAGAAACAAAATTCTTGGCTTGGAATCCTAACTATCAAAGGTCGTAAATGGCAAAATTACCAAGATCAAAACTTAAATGTCTTGATTTTAAGTGTGATTTTCAATGCAATATGTTACCCAAAAATTCAATCCCAATTGTTCTAAAAAAATGAGGTTTTGCAAGTGAATTCTAATGTACAAGGTACGCAACTAAGTATTTTGGATTTGACGAAAGCTTTCGGTCAGAAAACTGTTTTAAACTCGCTAAATTTAGAAGTTGAAGCAGGTGAATTTGTCGCTATCGTCGGACGTAGTGGTTGTGGTAAAAGTACCTTATTGCGTCTGGTGTCAGGATTAGATAAAGCAACTTCAGGCGGAATACTGCTGGATGGAGAACCACTGCGTAGACTCAGCCGCTCTGTAACAGTGATGTTTCAAGACCCTCGCTTACTGCCGTGGAAGCGCGTTGTTCAGAATGTGGGGTTAGGCTTGGAAGGCAATTGGCGTGAAAAAGCTTTGTGGGCACTCGATAAAGTCGGACTCAAAGATAGAGCTGATGAGTGGCCTTATGTCTTATCTGGTGGACAACGGCAACGGGTGTCATTGGCAAGGGCATTAGTTAGCCAGCCCCGTTTGTTGTTGTTAGATGAACCTTTAGGAGCATTGGATGCTCTAACTCGCCTAGAGATGCAGGGTTTGATTGAGAACTTATGGCAAGAGCGGAGATTTACTGCATTTTTAGTGACTCACGATGTAGAAGAAGCTGTGGCGTTGGCAGACCGAGTGATAGTGATTGATGAAGGACAGATTTCTCTCGATCTACCTGTGAAACTTTCACGCCCACGAGATAGAAGTAGTGAAGTGTTTATCAATATTAGAGAAGCAGTTCTCCAGCGAGTAATGAGCAATGAAAGTACTCAGTCAAATAACCAATTGTTGCAGTTGAGTAGTTGAGATTTAGCTTTCGTTAGTTGATTAATGTAATGCTTGAGGTAGCTGTGGTAAAAATAGGCTACTTCGAGAATCAATGTTATTAATATAGTTATCTAATCTGCGGAAAATAATTTTTTATCGAGACAGGAGTCAAGAGCCAGAATTACATTAGGTATTCTGACCAAAAAAGCGCTTGATTTTTAATTCTCCTTCAAAGCAAACCGCAGAGACGCAGAGAACACAGAGAGAATAAAGAGATATTGCCACAAATGATTTAGTAAATAGTGCTTTTATTTATTAGTAAATCAGAAGCAATTTATAGAGATATTTCTGTAAAGAGAAAAGAGGTTATCTACCATGAAACTGATCTTACCGCTCGATCTCGTTGCTGATATTGAGCCTCATCTACCGCCTGATACAGAGGTTGTCACAGTAGATGTTGAAGGAAATTTAGATGGGGATACTACTGATGCTGAGGTTTATTTTAGTTGGTTTTTAACCAGAAGTCCGACGCTACATAAAATAATAGCAGCAGCACCTGCACTACGTTGGCATCATGCACCAAATGCAGGAGTGAATCACATCCTGACACCAACTTATTTGGAAAGAGATATTATCCTCACAAATGGGGCTGGGGTGCATGGAGTTCCGATCGCAGAATTTGCGATCGCTTATATCCTAGCTCATGCCAAACACCTGCAAGAATTATATGCTCTACAAGCGGAACGTCACTGGAAAAGAGGCTTTGCCATCCAAGAATTGACAGATACGACCTTACTAATTATCGGTGCCGGTGGTATTGGTCAAGAAATCGCCGCCCGTGCTAAACCCTTCGGCTTAAGAATTATTGGCAGTCGCCGTCATCCCCAAGAACTACCAAATTTTGATAAAGTAGTGGGTGCTGATGAATGGCGATCGCTCCTGCCAGGAGTTGATTATGTAGTTATTGCAACACCCCTAACTCCAGAAACCAAAGAATTTATTGATGAATCTGTATTGCGATCGCTCCCAAAACATGCCTACCTAATTAATATTGCTCGCGGTGGTGTAGTCGATGAATCGGCTTTAATAAAAGCACTCACAGAAGGTTGGATTGCAGGTGCAGCATTAGACACAGTTAACTCAGAACCATTACCACCCGAAAGTCCTTTGTGGTCACTTCCTAATATCTTTATCACACCTCATACTTCAGGCCATTCACCAAGAAGCAAACAGCGTTCAATAGCACTATTTATCGACAATCTGAAGCGTTACCAAGCTGGTCAACCATTACGAAATGTAGTAGACAAAGAAGCAGGATACTAAATAATTAAAAATTAAAAATTAAAAATGAAGAGGTGTTGCCGATTGGGTTACACAATCCAAAATCCAAAATGGAATTAGGGAGTAGCAAATGGTGAAACTGATTTTACCCGATCATCTCATTGCTGATATTGAGCCACACCTACCATCTGATATAGATGTTGTGGAGGTGGATAGTGAAGGTAATCTTGATGGTGATGCCAGTGATGCAGAAGTTTATGTCAATGGATTTTACTTGAAAACTTCTACTCTTGACAAAGTGCTGACAGCAGCACCTAGGCTGCGTTGGCAACAGTCACCGAGTGCTGGCGTGAATCACATCCTTACGCCAAATTTTTTACAAAAAGATATTATCCTGACTAATGGCGCAGGGGTTCACGCGATTCCAATTTCGGAATTTGTACTAGCATTCATGCTATATCACGCCAAGAATCTGCGAAAATTGCAAACTTTGCAGGATGAACACACCTGGGTAAGAGGAGTGTTTCTCGAAGAGTTAGCAGACGCGACTTTATTAATTCTCGGCACTGGGAATATAGGTCAAGCGATCGCGTCTCGTGCTAAAGCCTTTGGTGTTAAAGTTTGGGGGAGCCGCCGCCATCCCGAACCTCTACCGAATTTTGACAAGATTGTTGGTACTGATGAATGGCGATCGCTCCTACCAGCAGCCGACTATGTAGTAATTGCCACGCCACTAACCCCACAAACGAAAGGCTTGATCGATGAAGCCGCCTTGCGCTGTATGCGTCAGTCTGCTTACTTAATTAATATTGCTCGTGGTGCGATCGTTGATGAAACAGCATTATTCACCGCACTAAGTGAGGGATGGATTGCAGGTGCTGGATTAGATACAGTGGCTACAGAACCTCTACCACCGGAAAGTCCCTTGTGGTCGTTGCCGAACGCCTTTATCACCCCCCATTGTTCAGCCCTGTCACCACGACTGAGAGAACGCATAGCACAATTGTTTATCGACAATCTTAAACGCTATCAAACTGGTCAACCCTTGCGGAATGTCGTAGACAAGAAAGCAGGATACTGATTGGGAATTGGGAATTGGGAATTGGGGACAAGGGGAAAGACTTGTTTCAAGTTCTCATCTCTTGTCCCCTTGTCTCCCCTGCCCCCTGCTCCCCTACCTCTTCGGTCACTCTCCAAACACAAGAATCAAAAGCAATGCTTAAACCTTAGACTAGGGTTGGGTTTGTGGCTTTATTTTCTAGTATGATAAATATCATCGTCGCTTTATCATGAAACTCTTGTGTAGCAAAGACTTCATCTTTTATCTGAGGAAAGTGACACAAGCTGTTTACGGACGCGCTCACTTCCTTTATGGATGGGAGAAACAAGCCAAATCCTCTTTCCTCCTGCCTCCTGCCTCCTGCCTCCTGCCTCCTGCCTCCTGCCTTGTTTCTTGAAAGAGGGATATCTAGAGAAGCAGTCCAGTAGAAGTAGTGGATACTAACTTTGGATACTTTTAGTATTTTTTCAATTGTTCTAAATAAACAGCAACCACTATCATAATGCTGTTACATCTTTGTTAAGAATAGTTACAAGTTCTTAACACAAGGAAATATCTCGTATGGAAGTCTCACTTGAAAAGAATGCACCACATCGGGTTGTCATTGTTGGTGGTGGCTTTGGTGGACTGTATGCAGCAAAGGGTCTGAATGCAGCGAATGTAAATGTTACTCTCATTGATAAACGAAACTTTCACCTATTTCAGCCACTTTTATATCAAGTTGCTACAGGTACGCTATCACCTTCTGATATTTCCGCACCATTGCGATCTGTATTCAGCAAAAGCAAGAATACAAAGGTGTTGTTGGGAGAAGTAAATGATATTGATCCAAAAGCGCAACAAGTTATTTTGGGTGATGAAGTAGTACCTTATGACACATTAATTGTTGCCACAGGTGCTAACCATTCCTATTTTGGTAAGGATCATTGGGAAGAAGTTGCTCCTGGCTTGAAAACTGTGGAAGATGCGATAGAAATGCGTCGCCGGATATTTGGCGCATTTGAAGCAGCAGAAAAAGAAACTGATCCCGAAAAACGCCGTGCTTGGTTGAGTTTTGTGATTGTAGGGGGTGGCCCGACTGGTGTAGAATTAGCAGGTGCGATCGCAGAATTGGCATACAAAACTCTCAAAGAAGATTTCCGCAGCATCGACACCTCAGAAACAAAGATTTTGCTATTACAAGGGGGCCCTCGCATCCTCCCACACATGGTGCCAGAGTTATCGGCATCAGCAGCAGTATCTTTGCAAAAGTTGGGTGTAGAACTCCACACTCACACCAGGGTGACAAATATTGAAGGTGATATTGTTACTTTCAAGCAAGACAATGAATTTACAGAAATTGCCTCAAAAACTATCTTGTGGGCAGCGGGTGTTCAAGGTTCCCCAATGGGGAAAGTTTTAGCAGAAACTACAGGTGTAGAGCGCGATTACTCTGGGCGTGTAATTGTAGAACCTGACTTGTCTATCGAGGGTTATGACAACATTTTCGTAATTGGAGATTTAGCCAACTTCTCCCATCAAGATGCTAAACCTTTACCTGGTGTTGCACCTGTAGCTAAACAACAAGGAGAGTATGTAGGTAAACTAATTCGACGACGGCTTCAAGGTAAGACTTTGCCACAATTTCATTACAACGATGTGGGTAGTTTGGCGATGATTGGGCAAAATTTAGCTGTTGTAGATTTAAGCTTAATCAAACTCACAGGTTTCATTGCTTGGGCATTTTGGCTATTAGTTCACATCTACTTCTTAATCGAGTTTGACACTAAATTACTAGTAGTATTTCAGTGGGCATGGAATTATATCACTCGTAATCGTCGCTCTAGATTGATTACAGGTAGAGAAGCTTTTGTAGAACCAAAAACTGTTAACAATATAGTGCAACAGCCTTCTGGGACACCTCTGTAACTTCATTACAGCATTTGTCGACTGGTAGAATCGTCAAAGATGTAGTGCAGTGAATAATGGAGCGAACGAAAGTATCAAACATCTACCAAACTGGTGAAGTCTGCCAAATTATAGCTAAGGAAAACCCCCAATTTAGGGGCAAGCGTGGGTGTTGGCATAGCCTCTTCAAAAACTATGCGTTTTGTCAACTACTTCTACTCGACTAGCACCTTAGCATAAGTTCTGAGGTAGAAATATTTATCAACCAAATCAATGTTGTCGTTGATAGCCTGATATAGATAGCCCCCTTACCGCTTACGCGGTGAGGGGGTTGGGGTTCTTGTACCTCACAAAGGCTGAGAACTGCTATAAAAGGATGTTTGAAAAGTCCTCTTGACCCTGATTTTCAGGTAGGGGCAATTCATGAATTGCCCCTACCGTGTGTAGTTTTGTATAAGTTCTATTAAATTAACGCGTGAACAAAATCGAATTGAACATTGCCAAAAATTGTCTGCAATGCTACGCTGTGACTGAAATTGTACATACTATTAAGTATGTATAAATTTCAGAGTTCATTTAATCATTAGCTTAGTTAATTTAAGTAAAAGAATGTTAACTTTCTTGTTAACCTGCATATAATACCGAGTTAGCTCCGATAACTGAATCGTATAGCTAAATTGGTTGTCTAATCCAAATTAATCAGGCTTTAGTTTTGATTAAAGCCACACATAACTTATTGATATAATCCCTCCCTAAACCTCTCCTCCACAGAGATAGAGGGGCTAATTCTTACTACCCTTACCTTTTAGTGAAGGGTTTAGGGATTAGGTTTGAGTGCAATTTGTACAAGGCAACAAATTATTATCGACACCATTTTTCTTGAATTTTCTGGAAAAGCTTTGATTGCTTTTGAATTGCAATACTAGTAGTTAAAAATCCTACTACATCATCAGAAATTCTCATTAGATTAGCTTTTGCCTCCATTTGTAATCTAGATGAGTGTATATTTTCATGTCCATAATTGCTAAGGATGAATATAATGACTCGTTTATCCAGCCCGATTGAAAACTTAAAAAATTACTATACAGTTGTAGTTATTGGTTCTGGTTATGGTGGTAGTATTGCCGCATCGCGTTTAGCACGAGCCGGACAGCAAGTGTGTATTTTAGAGCGAGGGAAAGAATTCCAACCTGGTGAATATCCCAAAACTCAAAGTAAAGCATTGGCACAAATGCAGATAGATTTACCACAACATCATCTAGGTTCGCACACAGCTTTATATGACTTTCATGTGAATAAAGACATTAATGTATTTATTGGTTGTGGACTAGGTGGAACATCTTTAGTTAACGCCAATGTGTCATTACAAGCTGAACCGCGTGTATTTGCAGATTCACGCTGGCCAAAGGAATTGCGTGATGATGTTGGGACTTTATTAGCCGCAGGTTATCTTCGTGCGGAGGAAATGCTCAAACCTACTCCCTACCCCGAAAATTTTCCTCCTCTGCCAAAATTACAAGCTTTAGAAAAATCGTCTAAATATTTGAATGAAAAGTTCTATCGTCCCCCAATCAACGTGACATTTCAAGATGGGGTGAATCATGTCGGTGTAGAACAAAACAAATGTAATCTCTGCGGTGATTGTGTTTCTGGCTGTAATAACAAAGCCAAAAACACCGTGTTGATGAATTACCTCCCAGATGCAAAAAACCACGGTGCAGAAATCTATACACAAGTTTCCGTGCGACGAGTTGAACGTCAGGGGAATCGCTGGCTAGTCCATTACCAATTATTAAACACAGGCCAAGAAAGCTTTAACGCTCCCACAATGTTTGTCAGTGCTGATATTGTGATTCTGGCGGCTGGGACATTGGGATCTACAGAAATTTTGCTGCGTTCTCAAGCTGCTGGTTTAGCTGTATCTGAGAAATTGGGACATAATTTTACAGGGAATGGTGATGTCCTAGCTTTTGGCTATAACACTGAGCAAGTAATTAACGGTATTGGTTTTGGCGATCGCCCGGAGAATGCCCAAGAACCAGTAGGGCCATGTATCACCGGCATCATAGATATGCGAGAACAGCCCCAATTAGATAATGGGCTAGTGATTGAAGAAGGCTCAATTCCTGGAGGTCTGGCTGCTATATTACCCCAAACCCTTGCGGCGGCTGCCAAGATTTTAGGTAAGGACACCGACTCTGGTTTAGGCGATCGCATCGAAGAAAAAATCCGCGAAGTTGAGAGTTTGACTCATGGTGCTTACACTGGTGCAGTCCGCAACACCCAAACCTACTTAGTCATGACCCATGATGATGCAGCCGGACAAATGTACTTAGAAAATGACCGTCTCCGCATTAAATGGCAAGATGTAGGAAGTCAACCCATTTTTCAACGAGTCAATAATCGTCTTACAGAAGCCACCGAACCCCTAGGTGGTACACAAATTCCTAATCCCATTTGGTCTGATGCCTTTGGTCATGACTTAGTTACAGTCCATCCACTAGGAGGCTGTATCTTAGCGGAGGATGCTGAACACGGTGTTGTCAACCATAAGGGACAAGTATTTGCTAGCAACCAAGGAACAAACGTCTACGAAAATTTATATGTTGCTGATGGTTCAATAGTTCCTCGGACATTAGGTGTAAATCCACTACTGACAATCTCTGCTCTAGCGGAACGCTGCTGTACCCTCATTGCTACAGACCGGGGTTGGACGATTAATTATGATTTGACTACCCCGCCCATAGTCACTGGTGACACTACCCGTCCTACCAAAGTCGGCATTCAATTCACCGAGACCATGCGCGGCTACTTTTCCACCGCAGTCAAAGACAACGACTATCAGCCTGCATTCTGGCAAGGCAAACAAGACAACTCGCCTCTAGAGTTCACCGTTACAGTCATTGCTGATGATTTAGACAAACTACTCAACGACCCCGAACACCTAGGGAAAATAGTTGGTATAGTTAAAGCCCCCGTTCTATCACCAGAAGCCCTAACCGTCACCAATAGCGATTTTAATTTGTTTGTTGGCCTTGTTGGACAACAAAAAACCAGACAAATGATTTATCGCTTACACATGATGACGCAATCAGGACAACGTTATTACTTGAAAGGCTTCAAGCAAATTCATGATGACCCAGGATTCGATGTTTGGTCTGACACCACCACACTATTCATTACCGTTTATGAGGGTGACAGTGAAAATGATCCCATTGTTGGTCAAGGCATTCTCAAAATTCAGCCGATGGACTTTATCAAACAAATGACCACTATGAAAGTTACCAACGCAGATACTGTTGGGGAACGCCTACAAGCAATAGATAGATTCAGTCGCTTCTTTGCCGGTACTTTAGCGGAAGTCTACATTTAACTTTAGAGGATGTTTGAAAAGTCCTCTTCTCGGTAAAAAAACGTTTAGATCCCCCTAAATCCCCCTTTTTAAGGGGGACTTTAACTCCGGGTTCCCCCCTTAAAAAGGGGGGTTAGGGGGGATCAATGAGTGCCTAAAATCACAGCCAACTACTTTTAAAACAACCTCTTAGAAGGCGAGAGTTATGAGGCAGAGGGAAGGAGGCAATGCCCAATGCCCTAATCTATTAACAAATCTATCAAAATGAACACCACAACATATACTCAATCTTTACGAGAAAGAATAGTACCTTTTACTAGCAAAGATGGCTTTGAATGCAACTTAATTAACGTTAGAGGTGAAAACCCTCCTTCTAAATCGCCTGTATTACTAGCGCATGGTGCAGGAGTCAGAGCCAATATCTTTCGCGCTCCTGTGGACACTAATATAGTTAATTACTTAGTTGCTCATGGTTATGACGTATGGTTAGAAAACTGGCGTGCCAGTATTGACTTAAATCCTAATCATTGGACACTTGACCGAGCCGCAGTGAATGACCATCCACAAGCGGTGAAAACAATTGTCGAAGAGACGGGTTATGAAGAAATCAAAGCTATCATCCATTGTCAGGGATCTACTAGTTTCATGATGTCTGTGGTGGCTGGCTTAGTCCCACAAGTCAAAACTATTATTAGCAATGCCGTTTCACTGCATCCGATTGTACCCTCATGGTCATCTTTCAAAATCAATTTTGCAGTACCAGCAGTCAATTTACTCACCGATCATTTAAACCCACAATGGCAAATAGATTCACCAAGTCTAGCTGCAAAAATCATCTCTCTGTTCGTGGGTCTTACGCATCACGAATGTAATAATTCAGTCTGCAAACAAGTTAGCTTTACTTATGGGACTGGCTTTCCGGCATTGTGGGAACACGCCAACCTCAACGAAGCCACCCACGAATGGCTGAAGCAGGAATTCGCTTATGTGCCGCTCAGTTTTTTCGCACAAATGTCTCAGTGCATCAATCGTGGACATCTAATTTCTGTTGATAACTTCCCCAATTTACCAAAAGATTTTATTGCCCAACCACCAAAAACCGATGCCCGGATTGCATTTTTTGCTGGGCAACTTAACCGTTGCTTTCTCCCACAAAGTCAGATAGAAACTTTTAAATATTTTGACTCTCTGCGTCCTAAATACCATGCTTTACACGTTCTGGATAACTACAGCCATTTAGACATATTTATGGGTAAGAATGCAGCCCAAGATGTGTTTCCGTTAATGCTTGCAGAATTAGAAAAGACTGTTTGAAAAATGCAAAATTTATTCTCTAGACCTTTGTTACTTCTCTCTATCAATAAATTTAATTATGTGTGAAAAAATATGATACCTCAACGTTTAAAACAACAAACAGGACTTTATGCCCTAGTTGATGGCATACCTTTTCAATTACCCGTTAATTCTGAACACACACCAGCGTTGATGGCGGTATTTCCGATTAACGCCGATCGCGCTAAAGAATTGATTCTAGCCAAAGAAGTACATCCTCTGCGACTATGGAATAATCAGGGGTTGTTAGTGATCACGGTGATTAATTATCAGATTACTGACATTGGTAAATACATCGAATTTAGTATTGCGATCGCCTGCACTCATGGCGCAAAACCAGCCCCGCCATTACTACCTGCTTTATTGATGCAACAGTACGGCACTGGGCAGTATGTACTTGATTTACCTGTCAGTACTGAAATTTCTGTCAAAGGTGGTAAAGGAATTTGGGGAATGCCCAAACATCAAGCTAACTTGGACTTTGTGATTGGCGATCGCACCGTCAGCAGTCAATATGATTTAGATGGGCAACTAGTGATGAAAATTGAGGTTGCCAAACCCGCCAAAGCTTGGTTTCCCCTGAAAATGGGTGCAGCAAACTACTGTGCATTTCGCGGGATGTTGATGAAATCGGTGATTTACTTTCAAGGGAAATTGGGATTTTCGCTGTTTAAACCAGGTTCAGCCAAACTTACCATAGGCGATCATCCGCGTATCCAATCACTAAAACACCTAGAGATTAGCCCCGAACCTATATTTACAGGCTTTTTCCCGGAAATCACAGGGATGCTAGATGACCATTTGGAGAGTTGGTTTCTTGGCTACGACACACCCCCTACACAACAACCAGAAGGTTTAGAAAGTGTAGTTAATTTAGGTTTGGGTCAAGAATGGCTACCAGCGCCAAAGGCTTTGCCCAAGGATGATCAAGCCGAGATGTATGTATTACCAATTAAAAATTAATCAAAAATATGATGAATAACGGTAAAATACTCCACTTATCATTAATTGGCATTGCCATTTTCACCATTGTGAGTGGATTGTTGCAAATGGTTTTGCCTAGTTTAATACTCTACATTGTCTCAGCAGAAGTAACCCCGACTAGCCAGCATTTTTTTGCCATCATCGGTATGTTTATGCTGCTGTTTAACGGCGCACTGTTACAAGCATTAATCAGCCCACAACCCCAACCTATTGTCTTAATTTGGGCAGGATTACAAAAATTTGGTGCTTCAATAGCCGTTTGTTTGGCTGTTATCAAGCTAATTTTTTCCCCATTCGCGCTGCTAATTGCTGGTTTTGACCTGTTATCAGGAGTATTAATTTTCTGGTACTTGTTTCGCTTGCGTACTTTTACACCAGGATACACTTATGAGCAACCAACCGCATAAACCTTACGGCACTCCTGAACCAACATACTCAGGGAATAAACGTTCCTTGATTTTAGCTGGTGGTGGAATGCGTGTAGCTTACCAAGCTGGAGCTATCCGCGCCTTATTCGAATCAGGACTGTGTTTTAATCATGCGGATGGTACTTCGGGCGGTACGATGAATTTAGCAATGCTGCTATCTGGACTATCGCCGATTGAGATGTGCGATCGCTGGCGGACTTTGAATGTTAAAGATTTTGTCTCCTTTATCCCTCTAGAAAAATACCTCAAAGCCTGGGATTTGTTGTCTATGGGAGATGCAGACGGCATTATTGATCGCGTTTTCCCCCACTTGGGAATTGATATCAGCAAAATCAATGCCTCGGAGGGAATGCAAGGTACATTTAATGTTTGCAACTTTACCCACAAAACTAATGAAGTCATTCCCCACGATCGCTTAGATTTAGATTTATTGGTTGCAGGGATTTCTCTCCCCATCTTTATGCCACCTGTACAAAAAGGTGATTATCTATATATGGATTCCGTGTGGATTAAAGATGTTAATCTCATGGAAGCGGTGCGCCGGGGTGCAGATGAACTTTGGGTATTGTGGTGCATTGGCAATAGTAGCGAATATCAAACGGGAATTTTTAATCAATATGTCCACATGATGGAACTGAGTGCGAACGGGGCATTTTTTGAAGAGTGCGATCGCATCAATGAAATCAACCAGAGAATTTTGCAAGGGGAGACAGTCTACGGACATACCCAACCAATCAAACTCCACCTCATCAAACCCGCTTATCCTTTACCTCTCGATCCTGATTACTACTTGGGAAACATTGATGGTGCAACTTTGGTTGATATGGGTTACGCCGATGCTAAACAATATTTGCAAACCATTTCATCCGCAGGATTGCCCTTCCAGCCAAACGTGACCCGAATGCACGACAATTTGCCAGGAATGACTTTTCGCGAAAGGATGGCGGGTGCGTTTGTTTTAAATGAGACTGACCCGATTCAGGGTGCAGCAAAAGGCAAAACGTACAATTCCTCACTCTCATTGCAACTGACAATTAACATTTGTGACTTAAAACGTTTTTTGAGTGATAGCACTTTTACTGCTAGTATTGCTGGCAACATTAGTTTTGCAGATTTTGGCGAACACATTCCCCTCAAAAGAGGCGTGTTTAACCTGTTTTCTCATAACCATAATCCCGGATATAAATACATTACTTATGAACTTGCTTTTGAACATAGTAATCAAGATTATTACTTAGTAGGCAAGAAAGAACTGCATAACGATCCGGGATTTGATTTGTGGCAAGATATGACAACTATCTATACTTACCTACATCAAGGTACAGATGAAAACAGTCCCATTATCGGTGCAGGAATTTTAACCCTAGATGTGGGTGACGTAGCCAAGTGCGTTTCCGGGTGGCGAATCACTAACGCCAAGTCACTGACAGAGAAAACTACATTATTGGCAGAGTTTGGTAGTTTTTTCTGGGGCAATATTTGGGAAACTTACCAACCGTAAATTCCAAATTAAACCTCTGCTGAGTGGAGTATAAAGGTTTAAGGATGTAGGGAAAATACATTTTCATTGTTTAGTTGTGCAATTTTCTCTTGAATCCTTCCTGCCTTCTCCCAAAGGGAGACGCTAAAAGCGATCTGCCTCCCGCCTTCCAATACTTTTCGGTTAAACCCAATAATCTCTCTTTTGCTCTGGGGAAAGGTTAAAGGGTAATGGGGAAAGGGAAATTCAAACCTTTTCCCTTTCCCCTTTCCCCCAAAACCCGAAAAGTATTGTCCCGCCTTCTGCCTTCTTTCACAACTTTTCAGGAGAAATTAACATGAGCGATCGCCTTACGCCTTTACCCTCATCATTCTTATTCGGTGTTGCAACTGCTGACCATCAGTGTGAAGCTTACGATTCCCAGTTTGAAGATATTCGGGATGTATGGGAACGTCGTCGCGGTATTACGGTCAGGGGTCGAGCTACTGACTTTTGGCATCGCTACGCTGAAGATATCGCCTTAGCTCAGTCCCTTGGTTGCAAGTCCTTCCGGTTTTCGATCGCTTGGTCACGGGTAGAACCTGAACCCGGTAAGTTCAGTGAAGAAGCTTTTGAACATTATCGCCAAGTAATTGAAACTATCAGATCGCATGGTTTAGAACCAATTGTAACTCTGCATCACTTCACCCATCCCATCCATGTAGAAGCACGGGGGGGTTTAACTGCGCCAGAATTTCCAGCTATTTTTGCTAACTACGCCACAGAAGTCGCCAAGCGTTTGGGTCATTTGGCACGTTATTGGATTAGCTTTAACGAACCTAGTCAATTAATTTACGGTTACATCAAACCTTGGTGGGAAAGAGCCTATTTTATGCCCCCAGGTTTGGAGCGCGGTGCAACTATTGCCGATCAAATGACCGCCGTGCAGAAACTTATGCGGAATTTGTTTGTCTCCCATACACGCGCCAGAAATATCCTCAAAGAGTACAACCCAGATGCTCAAGTGGGAGCAAACCCCATGTTATTGGGTCTGCCTCTATGGTTGCAGAAATTGGTGGATCGCAATGTCACTAATCTGCGTCGTCCCGAAGATATGATTTCTCAGGGTAAACGTTTTACTGAGCGCAGTTTGTTGGAAAAGGGAAAAGTTGATATTGTCATTGCTAATTTGACTATTACCGCCGAGCGACAACAGCAAGTAGCGTTTTCAGAAACTTATTATCAGGCGGGGCAATTTCTCTTAGTCAAAGCCAGCAGTCTCATTCAGCAACCAAAAAATCTGGCTCAGAAAACAGTAGCAGTTGTCAAAAGTTCGACGGCGGAATCTACCATAGAATACCTGTTACCCACAGTTGAAGTCAAAGTAGTAGAAGATTACGCTGATGCCTTGCAAGCCTTGGATTATGAGCAAGTGAGTGCCATTCTTGCAGATGACACAATTCTCTTGGGTCTGATGAGACAACACCCAGGGCAATATCGACTGGTGGGTAAAAATAATGAAGGGCTGACAGTAGAGAACTATGGCGCAGCTGTAGTTAAAGGTGATCGCGCCCTCTTGAATATTGTAGATACAGTAGTGCGACAGTTTAAAGAATCCGGGGCTTGGCAAGCTAGCTATAGTCATTACTTCCCCAATCAACCCGTCCCACCTGTACCGAAAATCGGTAGACGTTCAACCCTAGCTGACATCACCACAGGCGGATCTTCTAGTCCAACTATCGGACAGCCTCAACCCGGTACACCACTGCGACGCATTCAAGACCGTGGTTATTTAGTTGTCGCAGTCAAAGAAAACGTACCTGGGTTTGGCTACCGCGACCCCAAAACCGGAGAATTTAGCGGCTTAGAGATTGATTTAGCACGTTTAATCGCCAAGCAAATCTTCGGCGATCCCAGTAAAGTGAAATTTGTTGCCGTTTCCACCCAACAACGTTTACCCGTACTGCGATCGCTCACCCGCATCTTTGACCCAATTTTCAAGATTTTCAGCGTACTTTCCACATCGCTGACAAGTAACTGGTGGCACTTAGGTATGGCTGGGAAATTACCCACATTCCTCTGTCCTCAAGAATGTGTAGGTCAACAAGATTTTGTTGGTTTTGACTATTATTGGGGCATTAGCAATCTCCGACTCAACCGCATTCAACAATTAATGGATGCTGCTTTTGGACGTTTTGGTAATGCGCCAGTTTGGTCTGGTGTTCTCTACGATATGCTCAAATTTCACGCCCAGTTATTCCCCGATAAAGAAATTATGATTATTGAGAATGGCTGTGTAGAAGTAGCCGATAAAGTCGTCAAGCGTGAAGACTACATTCGCCAGCATCTCCAACAAGTGCAACGCGCCCGTCAAGACGGGATAAACGTCATCGGTTATGTCTCTTGGTGTATCACCTCCAACCGTGAGTGGGGTCTGAAATTTGGCCCAGATAGCGATTTTGGGCTATATCACATTGACCTAGATACAGACCCAGAACTCAAACGCCAACCAACCCCAGCCGCTAACTTATACCGCGATATCATCAAACAAAACAGCGTCTAATACCAATCCAAAATTCAAAAATCCATATTTTACAAGGGTTTCTGAGAAATATGTATTGGTGAATTTTGGAGCAATACGGTTCAGTTAGTGCCAAAAACCTTTCAGGACTTACGCAAAAACTCTCTAAAAATCTTATTCCTTTGTGTCCTTTGTGTCCTTTGCGGTTCGTTTTTTCTTAATTTTTGCTAAGTCTTGTCCTTAACTGAACGGTATTGAATTTTGGAGGATTGCTACAAACCACAAACCCTCCGAGTTTAAAAAATCATATATGTAGAGACGCACAACTTCGCCTCTTTACATCTCACTCAACCCCTTAATACCCATGCCCAAAACAGTTTTCATCACCGGAACATCCAGTGGAATTGGGAAATTCACTACCATATACTTCGCGCAACAAGGCTGGAACGTTGCAGCCACGATGCGAAACCCCAGCCAAGACCAGAATTTCCGTGAATTTTCTAACATCAAAGTATATTTTTTAGATGTTACAGATAATAATAGTATTCAAACTGCGATCGCTTCTGCCATCCAAGATTTTGGTCAAATTGATGTTTTAGTAAATAACGCTGGTTATGGTGTAGATGGTGTATTTGAAGCCATGACTGATGAAATAATCACCAAACAATTCAATACCAACGTCTTTGGGTTGATGCGAATCACACAAGCGATCATTCCTCATCTGCGTCAACAAGGCGGTGGCACTATTATTCAAATTGCCAGTATGGGAGGACGAATTACTTTCCCCTTGTATAGCATTTATCACAGTTCCAAATGGGCGGTAGAAGGGTTTAGTGAAGCTTTGCAATATGAATTAGAACCGTTCAATATCAAAATTAAAATTGTTGAACCAGGTGTGATTAAAACCGAATTTTACGAAAATAATCGAGCGATCGTGCGTGATGATTTGCCCATGTATCAACCATTAGTAGATACTGCACAAAGGGTATCCCAAGAAGCGGGAAGAAAAGGAGAGCCTCCAGAATTAGTTGCTCAGGCAATATTTAAAGCAGCCATTGATCGTAGTTATAAAATGCGCTATCCCGTTGGTCAACCTGCGCCCATTTTGCTTATGCTACGTAAATTGTTGCCCGATTATTGGTTTTTCTCCATCATCAAACGTATTTATAAAGTATAAATATACCTAGTTAAAAAACTATCTGCTTACCTGAGATTTACCACAATATAATTGGTAAACCTGCAATGATAGAGGCAATACCTGTCCAAAGAGTGAACTGCTCAAGATTTCCTTCATCTAAAGCAAGACTCATTTGCTTAATTGCTGATAATAGTCCAGCTAATAGTAGTACAAAGAATGCAAAATATCTTAAAGCAATCATACTTTGCCCTACTTGAATGTAAAAGTAAACATAATAGGTTTCTAACAGGCTCTACCATGTTTTTCTGTTTCAGATTTAGCACTTTAGAGGCTAAATTATTAAACCAATTCCCAATTTTCAACGCCACCGTGTAATAAATTTGTATATTTGTAGTAGGGGTGCAAGACCTTACGCCCCTACCCAAACACAGGGATGGGATGTTTTTTTACTGGAATTCCCTAAACACAGCGATAATGATTGATTTTGAACCTTGGGATAGGTTATTGCGTCAGTATGTTGATCAACAGGGTCGTGTAGACTATTTTGCTTGGAAAACAGAGCAACCTCAAGCGCTAGGAGATTGGTTGTCAAGTCAAGCAAATCTGGATTTTACATCTAATTGCAGCACTTTTGAGCAATTGGCATTGTGGATCAATCTTTACAATGCGTTCACTATTTCGGCAATTTTGGAGATGTACCCACTTGAGTCAATTCGTCCGCAAATCTTAGGCATTCCCAACTGGCTGGCTTTTTTGTGGTTCTTTCAACGTCGTAGTTATTATATATTTGACGAACGTTACAGTTTAGCCCAAATAGAGAACTCTATTCTGCGGGAGAAATTACAGGAGCCGCGAATTCATTTTGCAATTGTCTGCGCTTCGGTTGGTTGCCCATTACTGCGTGCTGGAGCTTATTTTCCTGAACAAGTTACTCAGCAGTTAGATGAAGACACCCGTCGCTTTATTAATAATCCTGAAAAAGTCCGTTATGACTCAGATAGTAAAACGCTCTACTGTAGCAAAATCTTTAAATGGTATCGTCAAGACTTTCTCAAGGTTACATCCTCCATTCCAGAATATATCCGCTCTTACCTAGAAACAGATTTGCCTTTGCAAGCCTCAACGCCGATTTCCTATCTCTACTATGACTGGAGCCTGAATCAGCGAATATCTTGATAAAATTGTTTGAGATAATTTGCATCAACGCCAATCCCCCACAAAAAACCGATATAAAGGTAAATTGCAGTTGCTTTGAAGCTACCCCATTTTGCGACGCGTCGATCTGAAGATTGCACAATCCGGTTTACCTGATAAATACGCCCTTTTTTAGCCAATTTCAGGCATAAATCTCCATCCTCCATAATCGGCAATGCCTGATCAAATCCATCGCAATCCCAAAAGTCAGTACTACGACAAAACATTACCTGATCTCCAAACAAAAGACGTAATCCTCGAAAAAACAGGTACGGTTTAAATAACAGTGGTGCGTAATAGGTTTTGAGATAATTATGTAGAGAGACACCCCAGCGAGTGGTTTGAGATCCACTCATCAGAGAAATAAACCCCCCACAGGCAATGGTTGGCTCTGCTAAGGTTTGCTCTATTACAGTGATTAGGTCATCCGGCACCCAAGTGTCTGCATGAAGAAAGCAAAGGATATCTCCCGTTGCAGCCGATGCACCGTAATTCATCTGAATAGAACGCCCACGCTGCTCAGATGAGATAACTTGTAGACATAGCGACTGATCGAATAACCCGAAGCATTGTTTTGCAACTGCCACTGTCTCATCTTCGCTGCCACCATCTACCACTATCACTTCCTTTGCAGGAGGATTAAGTAAAGTCAGTTGGCGCAATGTACGCCCTAAGCTAACTGCTTCGTTTAAAGTCGGAATGACAATCGAAACTTGAGACATGCAGCAAGAGTAGTTTTATTAAGAATTTGATACTAGGATAAACAAATGTATTTACTTAAAACTTACCACTCCTGAGCATGGTTTGTAGGTTTTAGCAGTTTTCCCCATATTGCATTATAAGGATGTACAAGCTGTGTCTGATGCTCGTCTTTAAAAATAAGCCTCCCTTCATTTGCCCACTGAAAAATCCCACCGCTCAAGTTATAAATGCACTTCATCCCGGCTTGCTCAAGCTGTTGGGCTAATTTGGCGCTCCGGTAGCCAACAGCACAGTAGATAACAATTTGTCTATCTTTTGAAACTGTTGAAAGTGCTGCTAAGTCAGGTGTTAGATGATCTATACACACTGCTGTTTTGATGTGGCTTACCCCATATTCTGTTTGACTTCGTGCATCTAGCAGTAATGGCCGTGGCTTTGCAGAATCCAACAGTAATTGAGCTAATTGGTTGCAATTAATTTCCTTAACAGCAGGAAACTGAAATCTGATCAGAAGTTTAAGAAAGTTAAACGTTAGCGATCGCACTTGTAAAAATACCCTCCGCTAATGACTGCTCGTTCTTACTCTGTTAATTCCTGTTTTCGACCAAGTTAACTTTGAGTCTAAGCCAGAATCGGTAAAGTAATCACAAATTCTGTTCCTTGGCCAGGAGTAGAATTCACATTCAAAGTTCCGCCATGTTTTTCTATAACAATGGACTGAGCGATCGCTACAACACCACTCACTGTATCCCCAACTATCATCAGATATTTACGGTTCCAACGATCTACAATAAACCCAGCGATCGGAGCAATCAATACTTGTGGCAATTGTGCAAACAACCCAAACAACGCTATTGCTGTAACCTGATGCGTTAGTTCCCATATCCAGATAGTGAATGCGAAGCCAGTCATCCCACTACCAATAATAGAAACGGTTTGACCAAGCCAAATAATGATGAATATACGCACTTGTATGAGTCTTAAATTATAGGTTTGTGGCGGTTGGCAAATTAACCTTCAATTAATCTTGATGGTTCTTTGATAGTTCTATTACCTGATTGTGGCGGACAGATTTTTCCCGGTAGCGATGTTGGTACATGACAAAGCCACTTATAAATAAAATCAAGGGTGATAATCCAACAAATACGTAGAGAATGCGCGTGGATAAACCGCCAAAGGTACCATAGTGTAGGGGAATAAAAGAGTTGAGGATGCGATCGCCCAATGTCTCCAGCCATCAGATTATAATGGAGTTCATACAGCAGAAGAATCAATGTTCTGTCCGATTGCTCACCCATGATTGCACCAGTATAAGGATTGACAAAAACATCTATCCCTTTGTCATCAGGATCAACGAAGGCAAACATAATTGGTTCATTTAGCTCTGAAGGGATATAGACTTTATTGAGTTTTAAGTCCTTTCGGGATGAATCATATTCCGCTTTCACAGTATTTACCACTGACTCTAGAGACATTGGCGCTTCTTGGGGAGAGATATATCCAAACTGTTGGGCTACTAAAAAGTGGTTAATTTCCTTCTGAAAGACCAATAAACTACCTGTCAAGCCAATTATAATCAGCACAAATCCCATAGCTAAACCGAGGTAGCGGTGTAGAGTAAATGCCCAGTTACGGAATGTCTTGGATTTCATTGCAGATATCCTTTACATACATTGATTACCCTTCTCATTCCTCCTGATAAAGGGGAAGAAAACTGATTCCTTCTCCCTCGCCTTACTAAAATGAGGTTTAAAGAGAATTTAAAAACTGAATGAAATTGTGCCCTGAACTGTAAAAGGTGCTTGTGGGAATACATAAAAGCCGTTGGTTTCGTAGTATTTCACATCAAACAGATTTTTGAAATTGAGTGCGGCTCCCCAATCATTACGTTTGTAGAAGATAGTCGCATCGGTTCTAACATAGGAAGGAAGAGTAAACGGATCGCTCTGGTTAGTAATGCGATCGCCTATAAAAAATAACCCTGCACCAAAACCGAACCCTTGCAAATCACCACTCTGGATTTCATAAGTTGTCCATAGACTAGCGCCGTGATAGGGTGCATTTACCAAACGCGAACCTTTCAAAGAAGGATCGTTGTCTTCGCTGACATAGGCATCATTTAGGAAACCAGAAGCTACTATCTTCCAACCGGGTGTAATTTCTCCTGCCACATCCAGTTCAATTCCGCGACTTTTTACCTCTCCGACTGCAAAGAATACATCAGGATTATCAGGATCAACTGTCGGTATATTGGTCTTTGTAATATCATAAGCTGCTAACGTCAGCGATATCTGAGTTCCACTATCAGACGGGCGCTTCAAATCTGTTTCTGGTGATTCTTATATTGCTGCGATTGAATTTTCTCAACCTGTAAAAGCGATGGCGCTTACCAGTTATGCTAATGCAACTCAACCAGGTTCAGCCTCTGCTGGCGATCAGTTGAAATTATTCGCCCGCAAGCAGTTGCGGCAAGTTTGGTTCTCATACCAAGATGTTCTATCCCATTTGGCTGAACGCAAGGTATTCTAAAATTCAATACAGCTTCAATTTAGTAAGCAATACTTGTTGGGTTTGGGGGAAAGGTTTTGTATTTTACCTTTCCCCTTTTCCGACAAGAGTGCAAAAAGCACTTTTGCAAGAAGTGGAATCAATGGGATCAGAAAATCGGGCACAGATAGCGATCGCTACCTGCTACAAAAAGAAAGTAGATGAACCGATTAAATATTCGCTGCGAGAATCAAGATTTGGGAGTAGTCAAAGCCAAGAAATCCCTTTACCTTAATCTCTGACTGATGGGGCGGATCTGGGAACACTAAATGCTAAGGTCTTAAAAATTCAAAAGAATTATGATTAGCAGTGTAGTTACCATTCCCGGCTATCAAGTCAGCGAAGAACTCTACAACGGTTCTAGAACCCTAGTTTATCGAGCAGTTCGAGAGAGTGACCAACAGCCTGTAGTCATCAAACTGCTGAAAAATCCTTATCCCAGTTTTTCTGAACTAGTACAGTTTCGCAATCAATACACGATCGCTAAAAATCTCAACTCACCCTCGATCGTCCAAACTTACAGCCTGGAATCCTACCAGAATGGCTATGCGCTCGTAATGCAAGACTTTGGGGGAATTTCCCTGAAAACAGAGATGGGCGCAAAGCAACATTCACTTAGGGAATTTTTGCCCCTGGCTATATCTCTGTGTGAGACCTTAGATATTCTAATTCGCAATCGCATTATTCATAAAGATATTAAACCTGCCAATATTCTGATTAATCCAGAAACAAAACAAGTTAAATTAATCGATTTTAGTATTGCATCTCTACTGCCAAGAGAAACTCAAACTTTAATCAGTCCCAACGTATTAGAAGGAACACTTGCTTATATTTCCCCAGAACAAACTGGAAGAATGAATCGGGGAATTGACTATCGCACAGATTTTTATTCTTTGGGTGTAACTTTTTACGAATTACTGACAGGGGGATTACCATTTAAATCAGCTGGCGGCTTGTATTGGTAATCAATTTGATTTGCATATATTGGCAATTGTTTATCAACAATCCCCAACCGAAACCGCCGCCGCATTATGGGCAGCATTAGAGTTCGGCTTGATTTTGCCAACTAGCGAAGTTTATAAGTTTTATGCAGGGCACGAAAATCAAGCAACTAATCAGGAAATCGCTCATTCTGTAACATATAAATTTCTACACGATCGCGTCCAACAAGCCGCTTACTCACTGATTCATGAAGATCATAAACAGACAACCCATGTCAAAATCGGTCGCCTGCTGTGGCAAAATACCCCGGAAGCTGAACTAGAAAATCAGATTTTTGCGATCGCTAATCAGCTAAATATTGGGCTTGAACATTACCATCAACCTACAGAACGCCATGAACTCGCACAGTTAAATCTCATGGCTGGGAAAAAGGCAAAAGCCTCAACTGCATACAGTTCAGCCATTGCTTATCTGAAAACAGGTATCCAGTTACTACCATTTAACCCTTGGGAATCTGACTACAATCTGACCTTAAGCTTGTATAACGAAGCCACCGAAACCAGTTTTCTATGTGGCGAAATTGACGCAATGGAAGATTTCGCCCAGGAAATTTTACAACACGCAAAAGCGATCGTTGATACAGCTAAAGTTTATGAGGTAAAAATTGAAGCTTACATAGCACAAGGAAAATTTTTACTCGCTATCGATACAGGTATGCAATTTTTGCAGTTGCTAGGCATTGAGTTCCCCCAAGAACCAACGGCATCAGATTTTGTTCTGGCTTTGCAAGAAACTGAAGCTAGCTTAAGTGGCAAAACAGTTGCTGAATTGGTTGATTTGCCAGAAATGCAGAATCCAGAATTACGTGCAGCCTTGCGTGTTTTAGTTAAAGTAACAACTCCTGCTTATATGGCAAAACCTGAACTTCATCGTTTGGTGGTGCTGAAGAAAGTTGCTCTTTCTGTAAAATACGGAAATACTTCCGCTTCTGCCTTCGCTTACTCAGGGTATGGACTCATGCTTTGTGGTCAACCAGGCACTATCTCAAGAGGTTATGAATTTGGGAAGTTAGCCTTGCAACTGCTGTCCAAGTTTCAAGATCGGAAACACGAAGCAAGAGTCCTCGTAGTCGTTCATCTTTGTGTCGCCCATTGGAAAGAGCCTGTAACAGCAATGCTCCAGCCATTACTACAAGCCTATACCAGTGGATTAGATACTGGGGATTTGATTTATGCTAGTTACGCTGCCCACCTTTATTGCTTGCAAGCTTACATTGCTGGTCAAGAATTAACCAAATTAGCTGATTAATTAGCGATTTATGGGGCAGCAATAGAAAAAATTAACCAAAAACACACACTCAATTACAACAATATTTACTACCAAGTAGTCTTGAATTTAATCGAGTCAAAAACTACTCCTTGGGAATTAGTTGGCGCAGCCTACGATGAAAGGTCAATGCTGACTTTACATGAGCAAAGTAATGATGGCGCTGCTTTGTGGCATTTCTTTGTCAACAAATTGATGCTTTCTTATCTGTTTCAAGCATTGGATTTGGCAGTGGAATATGCTGCCAAAGCCAAACAATATTCCGGTTCAGGATATGCTACGGTGAATCTTCCAATATTGAACTTCTATGATTCGCTGCTGCAACTGGCTTTATTTCCGACATCGCCAGCCGAAGAACAACAGAGAATTTTACAGCAGGTAACAGAAAATCAGGACACGATGCAACAGTGGGCAAATTATGCACCCATGAATCATCTGCATCGATTCCAGTTGGTAGAGGCAGAAAAGTATCGGATATTGGCACAAAAAACCGCAGCAATGGAATTTTACGACCTTGCCATTGCTGGAGCAAAAGAAAATGGCTACATCCAAGAAGCAGCACTTAGCAATGAACTGGCTGCCAACTTCTACCTCGACTGGGGCAAAGAAAAAGTTGCCCAAGCATACATCGAACAAGCTTACTACTCCTATGCCCGTTGGGGTGCAAAAACCAAACTAGAAAATTTAGAACGACGTTACCCAGAACTTTTGCGAGTGATTGTGCAACAGAAAAACCTCAAACTCAATTCGCAAGAAACACTATGTAATACTGTCATATCCAGTACCTCTAATCATTCCTCAACCCTGATATCAAGTTCATCTAGCAGCGTCAATTCAGTGCTGGACTTTGGGTCTGTTTTTAAAGCCTCCCAAGCAATCTCTACCGCAATTCACTTAGATCAATTAATCCAGACGCTAACTCAGATTATTCTCGAAAATGCTGGCGCTGATCGGTGTGCGTTAATTCTCTTTCAAGATGGCTCATGGCAAGTGCGGGCGATCGCCACCTTAGAAGATACTATGTTGCAAACAGCACCTTTAGATAATCATCCTAATGTCCCAGTCAAACTGATTCAGTATGTGAAAAATACCCTAGAAACAGTTGTAATTGACGATCTCAAAACCCATCTGCCTAGTGTGATTGGGGAATATATGCGCCAGCATCAACCCAAAAGTGCGCTGTGTATGCCAATTCGCAACCAAGGGCAATTACTGGGGATTTTGTATTTAGAAAATCAGCTAACAATGGGTGCATTTGTGGGCGATCGCCTAGATGTCCTCCAATTATTAACCACTCAAGCGGCGATTTCCCTCGAAAATGCCCTACTCTACAATACTCTAGAGCAAAAAGTAGAGCAGCGTACCCAAGAACTCTACAGCAAAAATCAGCAATTGTCGCATACTCTCCAGGAATTACAACAAACCCAAGCCCAATTGATTCATGCTGAAAAAATGTCGAGTTTAGGGCAAATGGTTGCTGGCATTGCCCATGAAATTAATAACCCAGTCAACTTTATCGTCGGCAATATTAGCCATCTAAAAAATTATTTCCAGGACTTGCTAAGTGGTATTAGGCTCTATCAACATCAATATCCACAACCTACTACTGAAATTCAAACTTATTTCCAGGAAAAGGATTTAGATTACACAATCAAAGACGTACCAAATCTAATAGATTCAATAGAACAGGGTAGTCAACGCATTCAAAATATTGTCTTATCTCTGCGAAATTTTGTCCGCCTTGATGAAGCAGATATCAAAGCCGTAAATATTCATGATGGAATTGATAATACTTTGTTAATTCTGCAACATCGACTCACTAAAATTGCCATCATTAAAAACTATACCGATCTTCCAAAAGTGAGTTGTCACGCTAAACAAATCAATCAGGTAATCATGAATGTCTTGAATAACGCTATTGATGCCTTAAATGAAGCAAAAATCACAACTCCTACTATTACAATTCGTACCGAACTGAGCAATTCTCTAACCAAGAGTGTGAGCATTTGCATTGCCGATAATGGAACTGGAATTTCTGATGAAATGCAAAAACAAGTATTTGACCCCTTCTTTACAACAAAAACTGTCGGTAAAGGAACGGGATTAGGACTGACCGTAGCTTACTCTATTATGTCAACTCATGGCGGACAAATTAACGTCCTTTCTAAGTTAGGACAGGGGACAGAATTTGAGATTATTTTACCTGTCCAAGAATAAAGGTGGCAGGCAATACGGTTCGGATAAGGGAGTTCCAGTTAAAAAATATCCAGGGTCAAAACGCTTGCCAGATAAGGAGGTGACGGATAGCGCTGACACAGCCATTCTAAGAATTTCATATTACCTCAGTGACTAATTTTCCCCTTTATACTCCATTGGGGATTCATGGCAAAGAATTCAAAAAGATAAAATTATAAAGAACTGTCAGAACGTAATCATGTCAGCTATCCAAACAACTGTAGTTATTGCCATGACGGTCGATGGAAAGATTAGCTCCGTAGATCCTCAAGCAGGCGGTAATCCTGATGCAGCCGATCAAGCACACGTAGAGTATGAAGTCTCACTTGCTGATCTAATCCTGGTAGGAGCAGGAACGATTCGGGCTGGAGACGTAATTTTTTCAATTCGCAATCCCGAATTATTAGCAGCGCGCGAGGCTCGGGGTCAGTCTCGCCAGCCTATTGTTTGTGTTGTCTCAGGTTCCCTTGACCTATCGCTGGACTCCCCTTTTTTGAGCGAGGACATTGAGCGATGGATATTTACGACACGGACTGGTTTAGAGCGTAGTTCTGATACAACAAGTTTGCAAAAACTGGCTGAATTAATTAATTTGGGAGATACAGACCTGGACTGGAATCGAGCCTACAGCTTGATGGCAGAGCGCGGTATTCACAAGGTCGTTGCTTTAGGAGGAGGCTATTTAACAGCATCTCTAGTAAAGGCTGGGCGAATTGACGATTGGTGGTTGACAATCTGGCCCGTCATTTATGGAGGAAAGGATGCTCCTACCCCTGTGGAGGGAGAGGGTTTTATTTCCACTGTTGCTCCTCATCTGGAACTCATCGAAACTCGTCAAGTTGGAAGTGAGTTGTTTTTACACTACCAGACGATCAAGTAAGAATGCGCTGTCATAATTAAGCTAACGCGCCTACATATTGCAATATTTTCCGTGTAGACCGTCATTAGTCATTAGTCATTAGTCATTAGTCATTTGTCAAAAGTGTTTACCAAGGACAAAGGACAATTGACAAAGGACAACCTCACCAGTTGATGTGCAATCTTATTTGTGTAACAGCTTACAACTAAAAAGCGCCCTCCCGAAGTGGGAGAGCGCTTTCTTATTTAGCTAATTGAGTTAATGCTTGAGAATTAACCGTTGATAGCAGGAGCAGAAAGAGCAACAGGAGCAGATTCAGCAGATGCCAAATCTAGAGGGAAGTTGTGAGCGTTACGCTCGTGCATTACTTCCATACCCAGGTTAGCGCGGTTGATTACATCCGCCCAAGTTGCAATCACACGACCTTCAGAGTCAATGATTGATTGGTTGAAGTTGAAACCGTTCAAGTTGAACGCCATTGTGCTTACACCCAAGGCGGTGAACCAGATGCCGATTACAGGCCATGCTGCGAGGAAGAAGTGCAGTGAACGGCTGTTGTTGAAGGAAGCGTATTGGAAGATTAGACGACCGAAGTAGCCGTGAGCTGCAACGATGTTGTAGGTTTCTTCTTCTTGACCGAATTTGTAACCGTAGTTTTGTGACTCGGTTTCAGTGGTTTCACGAACCAAGGAAGAAGTTACTAGTGAACCGTGCATTGCAGAGAACAAGCTTCCGCCGAATACACCAGCTACACCTAGTTGGTGGAAGGGGTGCATCAAGATGTTGTGTTCTGCTTGGAACACGATCATGAAGTTGAATGTTCCTGAGATACCTAAAGGCATACCGTCAGAGAATGAACCTTGTCCGATGGGGTATACCAAGAAGACTGCGGTTGCTGCTGCAACAGGTGCAGAATATGCGATCGCAATCCAAGGACGCATACCTAAGCGGTAGGATAGTTCCCATTCACGACCTAAGTAGCAGAATACGCCAATCAGGAAGTGGAAAATTACCAATTGGTAAGGACCGCCGTTGTACAGCCACTCGTCTAAGGATGCTGCTTCCCAAATTGGGTAGAAGTGCAAGCCGATAGCGTTGGAGGAAGGAACAACTGCACCAGAGATGATGTTGTTTCCGTAGATCAAGGAACCTGCAACTGGTTCGCGGATACCATCGATGTCTACTGGAGGTGCAGCGATGAAGGCGATTACGAAGCAAGCGGTAGCTGCTAGCAAGGTGGGGATCATGACTACGCCGAACCAACCGATGTAGATGCGGTTATTGGTGCTGGTGATCCATTCGCAGAATCGATCCCATACATTGGCGCTTGAGCGCTGTTGTAAGGTTGTTGTCATTGTTTTATAAGTGCGGTTAGTGATTTATGAATTAGGCGGTTTTGTTTTCGCCTGTATAAGTAATTTACACTGCTTTACAAAAGTTAATCAAGTACTAAGAATTTTGTAGAGTCAATAGAAATGATTAGCTTTACTTATTTAAGGGCTAGATAAGTACTCAAACGCATAAGAGATGAAAAAACAGCGATCGCTGCTTAATCTGGTGCATGAAAGATACCACTGAGCAATTTATATTGCTATTCCTCCAAATACTCTGTCACTGCTGCCAAATCTTCCATTGCTCGATTTAGGCGATTTAGCATAGCTTCGGCTACTTCAGGTTGAGCGCTGACGGTTTCTAGTTTTTCCCGAATATGACGGTCTAGGGCTTCTATCCACAGTGACGATTCCGTGTGACGAATTGCTGTCAGTAGTCCCATATTTCTTAAAACTGCCAAATGAAACCCAAGTTGGTTTTGTCCGCCGTAGCCCAGGTATCCGTCCCAGAGTTCCAACTTTTCTGGAGTAAATTCTTCATACTGCTCAAATGTAATTCCTGCTCTTTCTAGTTCGGGTTGTGGCAGAGGAGGTTGAGAGTTAGTCATAGTAATGTTTGCAATAACTGATATCATCGTTGCTTACTACTCTAAATTCTTTAGAGCATCTACATTGGGATACAAGTGGTGCGACTCGCACCTTACTTTTTAGCGATGAACTGCAATTCGCTTACCAGGATGTTGTTTTCCTACCCACGCCAAGAATTTTTGCATTTGCGGTTCATTACTGAGTTTTTCTAGAGTATTGAGTTCTCTAGCAAGTAGCTTGGGGCTATTACCTTTGTTTTGGAAATTTTAGAAACGGCTGATCCAACTTTACCCTAATTTAATTGTAGCTATGGTTAAGATTCACGCACCTATCCACATTCAAATTTATGAGCGTGAGGGGACGAAGTGGTTTTTCCACGGCGGTAATATTTTTTATAATCCTCATGGCATTTCTACTGATTTAGAATCGACACTTGAAAGAAACGGATTAACCAAAATCAAAGTTTTGGTTGAGTTATTCCGAATCAACGGAGGTAAACATGGCTATTACTTAGCTGATATCCGAGATAAGAACTACTACTACTGTGGTGATGACTGGACTTCGGTCAAAGCAAAGTTGCAGGAATTAGGTATTGGTAGAGATGAGCCAAATTATTCTTGACGCGAAGAATCCGCCTTCTTGCGACGATGCTTTGCCCCATTGCCCAGGCGATCGCTCTGTTTCCTCTAAGAAAAAGCTGCCAACAGCTGTACTATTTTCGTCTTGAGTGCTGAAATTGCCTCTTGTAAAGTCTCGCTTGGTTCCGTATCTACTAAATGAGCGTCCCCCACATCAGCACTCGACCACAGATAGCTGTGTTGGCCTATGGTTAAACATCCTTGCCATTTATCCTCATGATTAGTGTCAAGTGTGATAAAAAAGCGTCGTGGCATTATTAGTTCTTCGGTTTTAATTTCAAACTCTCCCCACACAGAAAAGCCAAAATACTCATCGTTTTTTTCATTATTGTATTCCCAATCAGTTAAATTGGGAAAAGCAGCTTGAACTTGCTCTAAAACTTGTTTTATTTGCGGTTCTGTTAATAGCATTATTCTTGTTTAATAAAGAATATTAATTTAAATTTATTCCCTCTAAAAATTCTACTTGGCTTTGCGTTGCCTGCCTTATTTCATACATTCCAGGTGTGAACCTCATGTGCCAAATATCAGCCCACATAAAGTTGACCCCTGCTACCTTCGCTGCCTTCTCATCCTCATCTCTATCACCTATCATCCAACTTTTAGTTAAATCAATATCAAAATCTTTTACTGCTCGATAAATCATTCCTGCCCCAGGCTTTCTATAAACCTCACTCCCTGTTAAAATCCGATTTTCAAATTCACTGATGCGGGTGTCAAGGTCAGAAACTAAGAATTCAAAACCATTCTTTTTTACTATCCAGCAGACTTGACCTTTCATATCTGGACAGAAATATATTGCTTCTAATTGTGGGATTAATTTAAGAGTATATTTTTGTTCAGCGATCGCATCCTCCAAACTCTTTAATGGCTTCCCAGTATCACGGTTAATAGTGTCACATCCACCTTGATTAGTTACACCGATGATTGTGTAACCTTGGGCTTTGTGATGGGCGATCGCTTCATGCACACCCGCCATTATTCGCTGTCCTGTAGGTGTTTGAATAAATTTACCGTCGGTCGATTCTCGCACAGTTCCATCAAGGTCAAGCAATAATCCTAATTGCATAAATTTGCCTCATTTTAAAGTTGATAGTTGACAATTTTAGCTCCCTTACATAACTAAGATTTTTTACTTTTAGCCCTCCTGATAAAGCCGATTATTTCCTCTAAACTAACCCCTTCTTTCTGCATTGATTGGATAAGTGCGATCGCACCCACAGGAATACTACCAATACTCCGCCCCTTCCACTCGCCGTCTATCTTCTCTTCCCAGTTAAATCCCCAACGCCAATGAGTAGGATTATCAGGCTGTCTGTGACCAATTACACGGGGATAAGAAACTATACTTCCATTTTTCAACTTCTTATTCTCAATATATTTGTACAAGCATCCTTTACACTGTCTGCCTTTGGGCTTTTGCACAGCTTCTTCGCTGCGTTCAGTTTCCTCTAAGAAATTTTCTGGTATTACCTCATACCACCCTTTTTTGAGAGTGAGATGCTTTTTCTCCCTACCGTCACCAGCTGCTACAGAGAT
This sequence comes from Nostoc sp. UIC 10630, assembly GCF_010747425.1. NCBI lineage: Bacteria > Bacillati > Cyanobacteriota > Cyanophyceae > Nostocales > Nostocaceae > Nostoc > Nostoc sp. UIC 10630. The sequence continues at coordinate 137,030 of NZ_JAAGOG010000001.1, read as the reverse complement.
TGTCTCACCGTTAATACCTGTTACTGTTGCGGTTTTGCCTACCCATTGGCTGAGGTTTTGGGTGCGAGTTTTGGTAATGCAAACGCGAACGCCTATCTGTAATTGCTGTGTACACTCGATATTAGATTTATCCTCTATCGCTTTTAGCGTCTCCCTTTGGGAGAAGAATCTATCTATTAGTGATTGGGAAGCGATCGCTAACTCAGCAATAACTTGATCATCTCTTTCCCAGTTGTAAGTAAACTCAGAAGAAAACCAGTCAACGACAAACCCAAAACCTAAATTCTGCTTAATAATTCCCAGTGATTCAGAGTTATCAATAATGTAAGTTCCAGCCTTAGCATTAGCCCTGGTAAGTGGCGGCTGGTTTTCTACATAAGGAGTTGAGGTAGACGATTCTGTTAAGGGCGATCGCTGCGACTCTAGGATCGAGAAGATTTCCTGCTGCCTGCCGCATTCTTCTAATAGTTCCGTCGCGGCTCTTGATTCCAAGGGGTCTAACCAAGTCTCTGGGATTTCGTACCACTGACAAAGGATAGCCGGGTTTAATACCTCGCATGAGTTTAATAGCCCTAATCTCTTCAGTTCTGCTTCTTGCTTGGTCTGTCCAGGGGGCCGCCCTTTCCCAGTCGATGATAACGCTCCTGGCGATCGCAACCAGCAATACTCGCTCTCTAATGTAGGGGCTGGCAAAATGGCCGCTTCCGATAGTAATCCATTCCGCATGGTACCCGAAGAGGTCAAGGGTTCTGACCACGCCTCTGAAATATGAGCCTGTTGGTTGTCCTGGGTAATCGGGGCAGGTAATGAGTCCTGGGACGTTTTCAATGGCTGCGAATTTGGGCTGTAATTCTCTGATGGTTTCGAGGACGGCGGGGAAGCAATCACGCTCGTCTGCACCTCCAAGCCGTTGCCCTTCTGTGGAGAATGGAGGGCAGGGAGGGGAGGCTGTAAGTAAATCGATTCTATTGGAGTGCATATAATATCCAAGTCTCTGTTTTGCAAGTCTTGGGATATCTCGCACGTTTCCGTAGTTGTGTACGCCTGGGTATCGCAATTTGAGGATGCTTGAGCAGTATTCGTCAATCTCTGCGGTTCCAATAAGGTTAAATCCGAGTTGCAGCCCAGCGAGGCAGAATCCTGCACCAACTCCTGAGCAGAGGTCAAGTTGTGTAAGTCCTGACACGGTGCGATCGCCTCTTTCTCCTCACTTAATTTTTTGTAATTCCAAGCCTGCATTTGCTTTGGGGTGTATTCTCCAAAATGCCCGTTTTCCCAGGTGATACCAATTTTCTTGTGTACGCTCGATACACGGCCTAAGCGATTGCCGCTTGCAATAATGCGATCTCCTACCTCAAAATTTCCTATAAAATACTTACTCATCTTTGTTGCTTCCTACTAAGTAAGCTTTATTCATTGCCTCCCACTGTTCGGGGGTGATGGCCTCAATTTCTGCTTTACGCTGTTGCACTTCTCGTTCATGATTAGAGGTGCGGTGCGATAAAGCAAAGCTGTGAGACTGAGCAATTTGAGTAAATGATGACTCTATGCGTTTTCTGTATTTTTCAAACTGTTGCTGAGTGGTACGCTTCCAATCTTCCCTGCTGAATCTATCAAGTTCCTGGCAAATAGCAGCGTTTAACCTCATATCAATATTTGCAGAACCTAAATGAAGCCAGTTCACACCGAATTTGCACTTTGAATTTTGACAAATGGGGATGCGATCGCAATCAAAATCATAGTCACGGATAATTAGTTTTACTAGGTGCGGGTGAATTCTGCCCGTGTCTTGACAACAAAAGCATTTCCATGAAGGACTCCATATCTGCTTTTCATATCCTGGCTGGTCTTCATTTCTAATTGGTTCTCTTGGAAGTTCCGGCAGCTTCATGATTCGGTCTCCCAAATCAAGCTATTTGCGTCAGCCCACTCGTAAAATTCCTTTCGTTCGCTATCTAAGTTGTCAGTTTCATAAATGAACTTAGCAAAACCAAGAGAGCGAATTTTATCAAGCCATTGGCAGCGCTGCGGGTGATTCTCCCATTTTGCGGACTGCACCGGGGAACTTTGCCCCTTGGATTTGTACCACTGGGCTGATAACTCCTCCCAGTTCGCCTCTATCCAACGTCGGGGAAGTTGGGGGAGATGGGGTAGCTGTGATGCTTTTTTCTCCCCAAATTTCAAAAAATTCTCTCTCTGGTCTTGTGAGAGAGAGTCTAAAAAGTCTAAATAAGTCTTATTAATCTTAGAGGTGCTGGAATCTTTGTCTGATGAGGCTTTTGGCTTGCGCTTGTTGCGTGGCGATCGCGCAAGTTGCGTAGCGATCGCGCAAGTTGCGTCATGATCACCTAAGTTGCCGTCAGGCAACAAAGTTGTCTCATCGCAACTTGTTGTCTCATCGCAACTTGTTGTCTCATCGCAACTTGTTGCCTCATCGCAACAATGCAAGCCCTTGGTGAGAACGTGAACCTTGACTTTAAGAAGCTCCATATCGACAAACCCCTTTTCATCCAACGCTTTGAGAGCGCGTCCTACGGTGCTGCGGTGAACTGGCTTTTCTGCGGTAGATAAATCCTTGGCAATCCGTGCTGGTGATACTTCCATTCCGGTGCTGTATGGGTCAAGAGTGCGAAGGTAGTAGAGTACATCCCTCTGTGCTGGGGTTAATTCCCGGCAGGCTCTGAGCCATTCTTCATGTTGGAGCGGATAGAACTTCCCCTGAATCTTTGTGTCTGTCATAATGAAGTTGAGTCAATCAAGTTTTTGCCCTTGCCTGCTTATGCAAGAAGGGTTAGTCTTTGTTTAAAAAATCGCTAAAATTTCACAAAATTGTCACACCAACCCTATAAAGTCAGTGCGATTCTTTGCTAGATTGTATTTTCTGGATAAATTTGATAATATTCAATAACTTGAAAAAAAGCAAGTAATAGCAGCAATTATGGATAAGCATCAAGAAATATTAATTACAGCAATTAATGAAAGTGGCCTAACAGCAAGAGAGATTTCTGTTAGGGCTGGTGTTCATGAGAGTACTATCAGTAAGTTTCTTGATGGCAAAAACGACCTAAAAGCTGGCAATTATTTCAAAATTCTTCATGCCCTGCCAGAAAGTTCTAGAATTCCAGCACTAGCGAGAATAGGAGTAGTTGAGCTAACGCCTGTTCAACTAATTGAATCTGCCACCCCAAAAGAAAAGGCTGAGATACTTAACGCCATCGCTGCTTGGGTATTACAACCAGGGACCATATCTGGAAAAAATACGGATACGAGTGACCTGCAAGTAGCTGTATAATCGCCTATTAAATTTTTATGTATACAGTTAGGCGTTGATTGTGGTAGATCAAGGTGAGGATGATTTTTTAAGAGAATTAATGGAAAAAAGCGATCGCTTGGATGCTGACGAAAAAGCCAAGTTAATCAAGCATTTGCTAGGCGAACCTGGGTTACAAGTGGTGATAGGCTCTAATCAAGTTCATGCTACGAATGTGTATCAAGTTAATTTAAATAGCCCCGACCAGATATCAACGATATTGGAGGCGATCGCTAAAAAAATTTCCTCTGATGATTCTTCAGAAGATAAGAAAGAGGGAGGGGGTTAATTCTTAGAGGAAGAGTGCGGTACGCACGCGCGGCGGTCGCGGCTAACAGGGTTATGCCTTTTCTTCATTTTCTGGCATAACCTTTGAGAGCAGCAATTCTATCTGACTCAAACACTGCTCTATTGCCTCTAATTGCTTGCGGTTTTCCCACTCTTGATAAGCTGTTTCGGTTTCTGAGTCAGCCCCCAGTCCTGTAGTACTACCGACTCTCCCAATGTGTTGGTGACAGGTAAATTCAGGGTCTTTGCCCCTTTTTGGCGGATGTCCTCTTGGTTTGGGATTTCGCTTAAAAATTGGTGTGTCCGCTTGCCATTTGGCGTATCTGTAAGTTTCTATACTTCCGCTACGATATTTCCTATGTACTTCATATTCATGAATCCAAGTGCCTGGGATGGCTAGCGGCTCCTTCAATAGCTGTTCTCTGATTTGGGCTAGAAGATTGATTTTTTCAATGATTTGGCTGATGCGATCGCTGTCTTCCATGTCAGTTACAAAGGTTATGCTATAGATTTACAATAAGGCATAACCCTTGTAACCGCTTTTTTGGGTATGGTAGCGATGAGATATTCTTAGAGGAAATTAGCGATCGCTTCAGCATTTGTTGAAAATAGGGAGTGGGGGCACGGGGACGCAAAGATGACGGAGATGAGGAGATGGGAGAAATTCGTAACTCTTAACTCTTGAGTCAACAGTCATCAGTCAACGCTCCCAACAACCCATGCCCTATGCCCCAGTGTCTACTTCCTACTCTCTTAATATATTGGTTATACGCTAACCTTTTTTTGATACAGTAAAATCATCTTTACGAGCAACAAAATCCTATCAAATTGGTGTATCAAATAAAGGATATTTCCAAATGTGGCTCAGATATGGCATTGACCAAGACAAAACTCTAGTGCCAATTGAAGATGTCCCACGCGGTAAGACTCAGCTAAGGTGTCCCTACTGTGAGGGTGAACTGACTGCTAAAAAAGGTCGGCGCAATGAACACCACTTCGCACACACTCATGAAACTTGCCGACAAGTAAACCGCAGCGATCGCCTGCTTCCTACTTTGCCCCTGTATGATAATTTCAATATATGGCTAACTGGAAAGGAGTTTCAGCAACTCAAAGACCTCTGGAACCGCTACGGAATTAAAGATAAGGGTATCCCAGTCAAAGAAGTGCCGAGTATTTTAATTAGAGAAAAACTGCTGGAACGCAACACTTATCGTTATGGTGGGGAATACCAGTTTACAAAGCTGGGTAAAATACCAGTTGGCGCACTTTCCTTGATGCTGTTTAACCAAGTGCAAGAACCAATGTTATTAGAAAAGTTGCAGCAGCTAGAGAAAAACGTGCAAGTTGCTTATCTTGAAGATTCTCCTAATTTCAATGAGTGTTTGCGAGATTTACAAATTTATCATGCTGAATTTCGTAAGATTTTATCTAATACTCTCTACTACCTTCAAATTGATACTAGTGGAGGGAATAGTATCTATAAAATAGGTGTAACTCGTCGTGACATTGAAGCGCGAGTAGCTGAAATTAAAAATGATTTAGCCTCACATTTTGAAAATGTTTCAATTAAAGTATTAGGAACTTGGCCACATCGTGGAAATATAGAGAAATACTTTAAATATCGATATTCCTTCTTTCATATTTCCATTGGTAACTTGACTGAATATTACAATTTTTTTACTCCCGAAGAAGCTAAAACTGTACTGCGCGATTTGCGGCGGATGCAGCTAAAGGGATTATCAAAAATTGAGGTAGATATCCTAGAGGGTAATCCTAGCTGGATTGAACAATTGATTGCAGAACAAGAAAAAGCCTCCAGACGTTCAGATGCAATCAAAACGGGTATGGAACGTGCTAAAAACTGGGGTCAACACGTTGGGCGGCCTTCGGTGAGCGAATCGCCAGAGGAGTTTCTAGCCAAACCATCATCACAAAAAGTAATTGCAGCACTTAATGAGGGTTTGTCACTTCGCAAAGCAGCCGAAAAAGCAGACGTGGCAATCAATACAGTTCGTAAGGTGAAAGCATCACTCAATAAGAACTAATTCTTAGAGGATAAACAGCGCTCACTTTAGTGTGGGTGATTGCTATACTGTTAATTAAAAATCATCGTAATCTTCATAGCTATAACTAGGCCATCTTACCTCTTCTTCTTCGTCCTTATGAGATGCAGCATAAAATTTTTCCCAATAATTCTCTATTGCAGTGTACACAGCTTTTTTGTTCTCAGGAGATGTGTATTTAATCTTGCCAGATTTCTCAAGCATATCTAAATTAATATCATCGTTAATTACAGATTTGATAAAATTTGCACGAGCATTCTTATTTTTGAAAATTGGTGTAAGTTCTTTCTCAAGTTCTTCTTGAGCAGCTTTTAATAAAGAGGAATAATTATCTATTTTGTCAGACTCTAAAACCACAGTTTCAGCTTTGATAAACTCTGTAGAATTAGCATTAGAGTCTGCTATTGGTGGTTTATACCAATCACATTCACCTACAATAAACAGTTCTGATTTACTACGAGTAAGGGCTACATAAAGTAAATTCTGCTCCTGCTCTAATTGCCAATCTCGCTGATTTCTCCAAACCATAGGCATATCTCCAGCTTTGTGAACAAAAATCCTTTCTCCCTCACCTCCCTTGAATTTATGAATGTTGGACAGAGTTACTGGAGAATTTTCATCGCTGAAGAGTTCATCAATATAATATTTCAGGCTTTCAATACTCGTAGCTTGTGGCTGAGATTGGTAGATAGTTGAAATCGCCTCTAGCCTATCTGCTAATCTTTCTTTCAATTCCTCCTCATTATCTAAATTTAAATACTGTTGGAACTTAATTTCTCTATATTGGGCAACAGCATCATTAAAAAACTCAAAACTGTATCCTGGCATCTTGGCTATCTGGTCGAGTTCTTTTTTAAGAAAATCGCCAACATCTCGACCCAATACTGTTGCTTTGATACCCTGGCTAATGAGGCGAATACATAAACTAACGAGTGGTGCATTTTTACGGGCAATAATAATATCGCCGTGCTTAACTAGCTTTTCAATATCCTTACTTTCTATCTGATGAATAATTCCTTCAATGGCATCTGGCGCTGCTTCAATTGGAATGTAGGGAAATATGCTCTTAACTAAAGCAACGTGCGATCGCGGACATCGATAGCAAATTGACAAAGGTAATTCTGTTGCTCTGGTAAACCAAACAATGTTGTTATAGCTTTGGTTATCTGCACCCGCAAAGCCCATAATTGCTTGACGCGGGTCGCCTACTGCTAAAATCCGCCCAGTAAGCCCTGCAAGCATCAAAACTAGTTGTAATTGCAAGGGGTTCAAGTCTTGGCATTCATCTACTAGAACAAATTTGTAACCCTTGAACCAGGGACGCTCATGTAGTCTCCATTTAACAGCTAGCCAAATTTGATCGGTGAAGTCTAGTTTCTTTTGAGAGATTGCCATTTCCTCACCAATCTTGAGGCAATAAGCAATCCACTGAGCTACTAACTGAGATTTCTGTACATTAATTTCGTGATGATGTGCGATCGCCTCTATTATTTCTGCTGTTGGTTCTTCATTGTTAAGCCTTACTAAATCAATTAATCTTAGGAAATCACCATCATCATCGATGATACCCTCTTGCCGAAGTCTACCCGTTTTACTACCACGCTTAGGAATTAAATCTAAACTCTGGGCAATGCGTTCATATTTATATTTAGAAATATCTATATCTTCACTTCGTTTTACACCAAGTTCTTGTTTAACTAATGTAAAAGCAGCACTGTGAAGGGTGCTGATAGAATTTCTCCAAATAGGGCCAAACTTTTTAATTAAATCTATGGAATTTTTTTTACCAAAAACACAAATCTTGATGTCAGTGGGTCTAAAGCCCAACTCGTAGAGGGTTTTAGCAACTATTCTCAGTGTGCTGCTCTTTCCAGAACCAGCCACAGCATTACAGCAACCGTTGCCTTTTTGGTTAATAACCCAGTCGATAATTCCTAATTGAAATCTCGAAGGCACAAAACCAAACTTTGCTTTATAGTCCGCAATTTGACTATTTGATAATTCTAGATTTTGTAGGGATATTTGAGGTGATGTTAGGTGTGTTTCTTTCTTAACATCATTGCTAGACAGGGATGCTATAGCAAGTTTAATTTGCTCTATCTCGTCTTGACTGAGTTTATCTAATACAGAGATGATGGCCTCGAATGGGCTGCATTGTCCGTCAAGCGATCGCGCATAAGTCTTTATTTCCTCTAAGAAAATCTTGGGATATCTAGCAGATTCAGTAGGTAGATTATTCCACGTCGTTTTTTGCTTAGTTAAATGCTCAGTTTTAGGATGTGGATTAGGCATAGTAATTGGAGTGAATACTATTACTAAATAGTATCGCGTATCGAGTGTACGCTCGATAAAATTTAATTAAAGTATATTTTTTTGGTAGAGCGGTAAGCCACAAATCGCTTACGCGAAACAATAAGGTTGCTTTGCAGTTTGTTTATTGACTCCCTCCTGCGTCGGTCGATGTCCCCCTCCGCCCCAAGGGGAACGCTCAATCGCCGCAGGGCTACCCCGGCTGTCTTATTGTGGCTACGCGCGTCAAGGGCTTCGCAAGTGGCGGAATAACGATGCTTCGCTTTTATATCTGGGGACACCCCAGACCCCACCGCCACCCTTGACCCACTCCGCATGAAAAAAATAGCCGGGGTTGTTCTTGGCTGGTCGTTTCGTTGGGAGTTTCAGTTTATGCGTTCAGTTCCATTTGCGTTCGTTGCTTCGTTGGCTGCTGACTTTGAGGCGGTCGATTGTTTCTGGCGTGAGTCTGATGTGGCTTTTACTGGCTTTGTGGCTGAGGTGTGGTTTAGTGAGTTGCGTTTGGCTGGTGAGTTTGCTACCAAGTGGGCTGCTGTGGTTGGCTATGCAGTCAAGGTGCGCTGTCCTTCTGTTGGCCCAGGTCGTTTTGTGGTTTCGGTTCCTGTCGTTGTGCCAGTTGGTGAGGTCAAGTTGGGCTTTCCTAGTCGCGGTTCTAGGTTGCAGTTAGTTCGTTAGTTGTTTGGGCGGGGCTTCGGCCCTGCTTTTTTTTGAGGTAACAGCAGTAGCCTGCGATCGCTCAAGTTTCCAAGAGAACCAACACAAGCGATGCCAACGGATGCAAGCAACGCAACGATATCACTGCATCTGGTTGCTTGGCCATCACGCCCGTTAGGGCGGGCTGTCCCCCCTTTGTTATTGAGAGTCCCTGCACGGGTGGCCAAGTCTATAAATTAAGCTGTTGCTTCGCATTTCTATACCCCTCCGTGCTTCGCACCAAGGGAGTGCTACGCAAAGACCGTTTCGGCATTTTATCACCTCCACTTCGTTCCGGTGATATGCCTACACTTGGGGTCTTGCTCCGCAATGGCACAGACTCCACTTCGTTCCGTCCGTGCAGGAGGAGAAGAATGAAGAGAAAAAGGAGAGGTAAAGGTATTCAGGTTGGTGGTGTGCCATTGGTGGCCAGTCCCCGGCGGTGGCAGCAACAGCTTAGGCTCAACAATCTCGACTTATGGCTTATGCCTGCGATCAAAGGCTTTAGGGCTGCTGTGGTCTGCCACCTATCGGGTTGGTTGCCGCCGCCAGAGTGTCTTAAAATCCTGGTTCTCTAGCTTTAGCCGGCTGCTGTCGCGGGTCAGTCGCCGGTGGTTGGTTTCACTCGCTCCCTGTCGTCTCCCCACATCCCGCGCTGTGGTTCATTGCCTCCGGGCTTACATCGTTTAACCTTCCACTCTTTTATTATCCCGCGTTTACGTGATGTTGTCAAGTATTTTCCCGTGTAAACATGGCATAATATTAATAGAGTGATAGTTAAACAAATGCAGTTACAAGAAATTTTTAAAAACTACTCAACCATTGGTTTTTCGGGTGCGCGATCGCCGGCGGGTGTTTTACCTCCTTCTGCTCTCTCCAGTGCGGCGGCGGCGGTTCCTAGTGGTGCGCGTGTGGTTGTTGGTTGCCAGCGTGGGGTAGATGCTTTCTTCCGTCAGTGCTTCCCCAAGGCTGAGGTGTTCGCGGTGGCCTCCGGCAAGTGGGGCAGTGGCAAAGGTGCTTATGCAGCGCGTTCGATTGCGTGTGTAAATGCAGTTGCGATCGCAGGCGGGTTGTGGGTGTCGTTTCCAGCTAGTGAGTGTCCCCCTGGCTTGCTGCCGTCTCCAAAGTCATCCAAGTGTTTCTCTGGTGGTGGCTCCGGCACTTGGGCATCTTTGGCTTATGCGTTAGGTTGCGGCGTTGCGTGTCTGGTTTACAGTCCGTTTGGGGTTTGGGGGCTAGAGTCAGTCCCCGGTGATCCTGGATGGTTCTCAAGTTCCTCTGACGCTAGTCAGCAGTTGTCTCTGTTTTAGTCTCCTCATCTCCCCCGATTGGTTCTGGGGGATTTTGTTTGAGATAGGCGATCGCTGCTTGTTCGAGCCATTGTGTCTGAGTCATCCCCGATTGTTCTACAGCTGCCTTGATGTCAACCTCTAGTGAAAGCGTTGGACGAAAAGCCATTGGTTTGTCCGATCGCGGCTCTTTCCCAGGCTTGACAGTAAAGCTGGTGGTGTTCTTTTTCTTTGGGTTCCTTTGTCCAGGGTTCCCTGTTCTTCCCTCAACTGCTGCCATAATCCCGTGTTTACAATTATGAAGATTTGGTAATTATGCCGCGTAAACATGGCATTTACCGCGTAAACATGGCATAATATAAGTGTAACAAAAAACCCGGTTGGTAGCCGGGTATCTATTAAAAACAAATCTGATCCTATTATGACCATTCAAGCACCATCTTCTACAAGTCAATTAGCGCTAACCCTTGAGCAGTTCGTTAGCAAGGCTGAAGCTTTCTTACAAAACCATTACACAGTCGGCAGCGACAGCCAAGACATTCAACAGATTTTAAAAGCGATCGCAGATTTACAGCTAGATGTTGACAACGAAGCTTTAGAAGCAGAGTTCGAGTTAGTTCAAGAAAAACGAGATTTGTTAAACGACTACTACAACTCAGCTTGGTTCTAACCACACAGGGGGGCTACGGCTCCCCAACAGCAAACCAATTAAAAACTAAGGCTTTAATCATGAACCTCAACGAATACCCAACTGCGATCGCCAAACTGCAAGCTGAAGTATTGGGCCTAGACCTGACCATTGAGCAGACCCACGCCACCATTAAGCAAATTGAGGCTGATATTGACTCTCAAGTTGCATTTGATACTACACTTCGCAACGACACACAACGTAAGGCCAAACGCCAAGAACTCTTAGATGAACACCTCCAATACTGGGAACAGCAGGAAATCTTGAGCCAATACCGCAGCAAGCGAGAGCAAGCTTTCATCCAGCTTTGTCTTCGCCGCAATGAGTTTTCGGTGCTGAAATTGGAAAAACGGGAAGCAATCGCTCGATTAGAACTGCAAGCCAATAGTTAACCTGTGAATGCCCCGGCATTGAACCGGGGCGCGACCCAAGTATGACATCAGAACGAGCAGCACAATATTTGGCGGCCTGCCGCAGGATTCAAGAGCTTTACCGCTACGACTACGTAAATGAGGAACTAGAAGCTTTGATGTTGTCGCCCCATTGGAAAACCATTTATGACCAGTTGAACAAGGATGAACGAAGAAGCATTCGCGGCTACCTCAACTACATTAGTGACCAAAGCTTTGGATATCTCGACACTCAAATTGAAACCATTATTGCAGTAACAGCCAGAGTCAGGCATCTGCAACAACTAGAGCTAAACGCTCGTTGGCTGGTGTGCGATCGCAATACTGGCCTGTATTGGGCAAGAGTGATTGAAAAACCTTACTGGGGCAAGAAACACCGAGCTTTTTTGTTCACCCAGGAGGAGGCCGAGTTTTGGGTGAAGAAATTCGCCAAAATCACCAAATGGTACAGGTTTACATCTGTGAAGGTTGACGCTACGCGCAGGTTAATCAAAAGCAAATTTTAGGAACACTAGGGGGAGGCGATCGCTTTCCCCCAGAACTAATACAAGGACTATTGAAGCATGACACCAGAGGAAACCCACACTTGGCTACAGATACAGCAGCGGCAAACGCTAGCACTTGAGAAAATAGCTGTTTCGCTGGAGAAGCTGACGGCGGTGGTAGAACAGCTAACCCCCAGGACTGCACCAAATTACCAATATTCGTTGGAATCGTTTAAAATCTTTGATTGGTCGGGCATTGGTGCAACTGTGGAGAAGTCTGACCAGCACGGAGCGGCGGTTGTTAGCTGGGGTGGTCAGCAGTTCATCAGGCGATCGCCGGCGAACAAGTACGACCCAGCAATCTGGTTTAGTCGTTGCACTGGGAAAGCTGAGGACGGGTCAAACGCCTACGAGCGGTTGATAACTTTTAAACCACTTTCAAAAACCGAAGTTGATCCACTGCCGGAGAAAGTTCGGGGTTTGGCGCGGCTGGACTAGCGAGGCAAGTAGACCAAGCAGCGACGGCGGCAGTAGTGGGCAACCACTTCTGCTGCTTTTTTATTCGCTTGTTTGGTCTGCTTGGGCTGGCTCAGGGGACGCTTGACCAGCCACGCTCCCGTATTTTTTTAGCGGTTCTGGAAGAAGTGGGCGATCACACATGGCTTGATTATTAATCTGTTAACAGATTTATCTGGGAATGTTTAGGCGTAGCCCACCGCAGGTATCGCTTTGGTCATCAATCTTGCTCACAAGTTTTAATTAGCTGCAAAATCAATGAAACAATTCATTTGAAAAAATACATATTTAATTTGAGCAAACTTATTTAAGGTAATACTAAAATCTCCATAAATTCATTTATGAGTAATTTTAGCTCCTCCTTATATAGACTACTAAATCATGTGCTTTTACAGAATAATTACGTACAAAAAATCTAGCAATATTAAGAACGTTGCAAGAGGGTTGTATTAAATTTTTCTAATGTAAACATCAGTCTTCTTTTCTTATTCCAAAATAAATTTATATGCTCTATTTTATTAAATGTGCTATACTGTATCTTGGGTTAAAAAAAAGAAGACTAATCTAGTAAAAACTATATTGTTATAACATTTTTTTTCTCCAAATTTTTCTAAATGCGTCTTTTGCTCGTTGTCCTCTTTTGCGAAGCGTGGCTACTGTAACAATTTCTCCACTATTAGCCAACTGACTAGCTATATATTCCCATGATCTATGTTCTAATTCTCTCCAAATTAGGAGTTGACTATCGTCAGGATTCATCTGTTGAAGAATTTCATGTACTTTAGTGGTATTCTCTTCGTACTCCAAATTAAGCTTGTTATCTTCCTTAAAGGGAAGAGTATAATAAATCACTGATTTAATAACACTATTCCATTTTTTTCTTTCTAGAGCAAGTTCTTTGATATGACGAAAACCTGTTTCTCTTAACCATGCTTTTACCTTATTGTTGGGAATCAGCTTGTTCTGCTTCTGAGCCTGATACAGACGACAAATTGCTTCAGAGATTATTTCTTCAGGTTGATACTGACCCAAAAGGTTATACTTTCGTAAATAAAAAGTAAAACTAAGAGCTAGTTTTGTGTAAAGCTCTAACTCCTTTAAGGCAGGAAAAAGCTGATCTAGCCGTGCTAATGTAATTACTCTTTCTACTATTGTGGTTTTGCTTTGGCACATTCCTATCATTGCTCCTTTGAGTGAATTTAGCGTTTATTAGAAAAAAATGTGATGTAGCTCAGTAAATAGTCATATTTAGTTTTTAATATCGTTAATACTCGTTATTTTTCCCTCTTACTTGTCTAATTAATGATTAATAGCGATACAATGTGACAGCCTAAATTTGCTTAATATAATAAGTGTTAGAAATAACAAAATCCCCAAAGAATTACTTACAGGGGCAAACTTGTCCATCAATTTGATTAGTTTGTATATATCAATACAAATAAGGCATCAACTTTGTAGCGCTAACAAAATTAAGCATTACTTAATATTTATATAGTTTTAGTGACCAATATTATTACGAAAGTGAGAAAAATTTTAGCCACTAAAAAGTAGACCTTTGCAGTTAAACTACAAAGGCCTACTTTTTATCTCAATTATTTGCCCATTATCATTACTGCTGATCTACAAACTAATGCGAAAAGTTGTAATCAAAGTGCTTACAAATGAAAATCTTTACTTTTTATGTTATTGGCTCAATTTGTGTATAGCAGTAAGTATTAAAGCCAACTTTGTCGTTTTGAATTTTAGATTTACGCAAACACCCTAATATATACATAGTTCTCTCCTCTGACTAGTCAATGATTATTAAAGTATGTACTCTAGAAACTAAGTAACCTTATTTCATCATAGACTTGGCTATGTTGATATCTTTATTAACCAAAATTTGTCTATCCTGTAAATAATGTTCCAGTATCTTTCTAAAGTGGAAAATTTCATCATCGTCTAGGTAATGAATAAAATATAAATTGCTGGAATTATTAAACAATAATTCATGAGCAATTAATTCATCTAATATGTCTATCCACCTACTTAAATCATCATCAAAATTAGACAATTCTAAAATATTAAGCAGTTTTGCTTCTTCTTCTTCAGAAAAATTTGGCAAGGATACAATTTTGTAGTATTCAAGCAGAATTTTTAGTAATTCAATACTCCAGTCAAAATCTTTTAAATCTATCAAGATATTATCAGGTTGCTCATCATCAAAGTAGTCGAATAAGCGTAGAAAATAAATTCCTTCAGAATCATAATTCATAATTTCATCATGATTGCTCTGGTAATTTAACTGAATTTTTATCTTTTCCCAATCAAGAGCCTTATTAGCAACTTTTGCAGGAGTTTTCTTAGGAAGAGTTCTTGATACAGTTTGATTCCGAATTTTTAAAGTTCTAGATTTTGGAATACTTCGTCTTTTACTCATAATTCTACTCTCATGTGCATTAAATATTAAATGATATATGCAACTAAAATGTGACATGATTTTTTTAAATCAGCATAAATGCTCAATGTTGTCACAGAAAGGCGTTTTTCTACATTGATCAGCAATTAAGCTGGAAGTGATAGAAAATGACAGACAACAAAATCAGTCGGTTAAACAGTGCTATCAAGCTACTGGCTGCGTTGTGCATAGTTGCTTCTACCTGCCTTGATCCTTCACAGCCCATTTTGAGCAAGGCAGCAATTGTTTTTAACTATCTTGATATTGTGTTACAAGTTGTTGAGAGTAATAGAAAGCAAAAGAAAGAAACGCAATCGTGACCATTTATTTCATTTACAGTAAGCCCTATTTAAGAGGGTTGTGATTACCCCAATCAGGCTAGATTTGAAACCGTAAAAAAGCTAGTTGAATTACTAGGTGGCGAACTGATACTTAGGGTAAAGCGTATTGACGAAATGCCACTTTAGCCACCAAACAATAGCTTAATGAACCTTGAATCTCTCCTGAAACTCAATCGTACTATTCGCGTTATTGGCTTTGATGATGCTCCTTTTATTCGGGGTGCTGGTGGCAATGTTTCTATAGCTGGGGTGGTGTGTGCAGGAACTCGATTTGAAGGTATGGTGTGGGGCGAAGTACAACAAGATGGTTTTGATGCCACAGAAGTCATCTGCAAGTTGTTGATTGGAAGAAAGTTTTTACCACAACTACATATCTTGTTATTAGATGGAATTGGGTTTGGCGGGTTTAACCTCGTCAATCTTCCAGAATTAGCCGACCGCCTGCAATTACCCTGCGTTACCGTGATGCGCCGCCAACCTGATTTAGTTGCTGTTGAAGAAGCTATGAATCGTCTGCCAGACTTCCAACAGCGACAGAAACTTTTGCAGCTTGCGGGCCCGATTTATGATTATTCACCATTTTTTTTCCAAGTTAGCGGTGAAGAACCTGCTGTGGTAGCTGGGGTACTTCACCGCTTAACTGACTGTGGTAAAGTGCCAGAAGCTCTACGGTTGGCACATTTAATTACATCTGCTGTCATGACTGGAGAAAGTGGCAGCTCGGCTTAAGACAAAAGACGCTCTTTAGGGAGAACGCGCACTGCTATATAATCAACTGACTTTTTTGGTTTTGGGGAATAAGGAGCGATCGCTAACAACTACTATCCTTAGTGAGGAAGCAGAGTTCTGGAGCTATCGCCAAGAGAATCTTCAAAAATGGCTCCTTTTTGAATTAAGTCACGTTTTATAGATTCAGAAATTCCTTGATTATTTGCGAATCGAGCATTTTCTACATTTGCATCACTCAGATCCGTACCGTTCATATTGACACCTCTCAGGTAAGCTCCTCTCAAGTCAGTACGACTCAAGTTGGCACGGTTCAGGTTGGCATAGCCCAGATTGGCAGCGCTCAAGTTGGCACTACTTAAGTTGGCATCAACCAAGTAGGTACGGCTCAAGTTAGCCCTACTCAAGTTAGCCCTACTCAAGTTAGCCCTACTCAAGTAGGCACCGTTCAAGTAGGCACCGTTCAAGTAGGCACCGCTCAGGTCGGCACTACTCAGGTTGGCACTACTCAGGTTGGCACCGCTCAGGTCGGCACTACTCAAGTCTCGACCCTCAGATCCCTGATTGACAATTTCCCACACCAAACGCCATTTGTTGCTAATTATTGTTGTCTCGTCAATTACGGCACGGTTCAGGATAGCACGGCTCAGGTCGGCTCCTCTCAGATCAGATCCTCTCAGGTCAGCATCAACCAAGTAGGCACGGCTCCAGTTAACAAGCCTCATATTTGCATAGCTCAGGTTGGCATCAAGCAGTCCGGCATCGCTCAGGTCTGCATCAACCAAGTAAGCACCACTCAGGTTAGCACGGTTCAGGTTAGCACGATTCAGGTTAGCACCGCTCAGGTCGGCACCGCTCAAGTCGGCACCGCTCAGGTCGGCACCGCTCAAGTCGGCACCGCTCAGGTCGGCATCACTTAAGTCGGCACCTCTTAAATTTCGATCCTTTACTGCATGATTGACAATCTTTTGTACTAAACGCCATTTATCATCGAGTTCATCACTTTCCTCACCATCTAAACCCTCATTCAAAATTTGAATATTTTCAATAGGAAAACCACTTAATTCTGCTAATTCTCCTGATTTAATGTGAGATGCAAGCCGTTTGATATCTTCTTGTGAACCCTCTATAATTAATCGGATGCTGCCTGCTTTAATATCAAGAATATTTATTGAGTCTCCTGAATATTGTCGTGCTATGGATTCAATAATTTTCCAATTGTCAATTGAATTGATATCACCTTCTAAGGTAATAACCGCTTTAATTTTTTTACTTTTTTCATCTATTACAGTTACTTTACGGTGAGATACCTGCATTTGCTCTACCACCTGTTCAGTATCAAGGCTACTATAACTATTTATCCCTAAACTTTCTGGTTGTCCTTCTTCTATTATCCCTGCAATCTCAGCCCAATTTAATTTCAGTGCTTTACATATCCTTTTAAAAGAATCAAGCTGAATTGGCTGACCTTGAAAAAATTTGGTAACTGTACTACGGCTTATAAGTTGAGATTGTGCAAAATTACTTTTTGACTCGAAACCTAACCTTCTCAAAGCATTTTCTGCCCTCTCTATACTTTGTGTTGAGGCTGCGTAGGTTATTTTCTTGTTTTTCCTAGCCTTGCTAGAGTCAGTCATGGTTTAGAAGATGTTTTATCAGCGAGTATTTACGCAATCACAACTAAGACACATGACAATCATACAGAAGACACAAGTAATTTACAAAACAATCATTGTCTAGTCAGTATTTCAAGGATTTGACTCGACAGTAGAAGTATGAAATTTAAATCCTCTGTAAAATCCATGAATAACGAACCAACTCCTAATGCTCATTCCACAATCGAACTGTCCATTACCCAAGAACGCTTGCGCCAAGCACGTTACAGTTTTAACCTGTCCTTGGTTGCCACCACAGTATCTTTCTTTATTGGATTTGTAGGCGCTGGGCTAATTTTGTCAAATAAAATTTCAGAAGGAACTGTTGCTGCTACTGGAGGTTTGGTTTCAAGTGTGCGTTGCATTCAACTTGCTAAGGACGCAAACGATAGACTTGACAAGGTTTTAGCAGAAATAAAGAACTAAAAAATTAATTGCTAAGATGACGGGCTTGACTTCCCCTCCGCAATCATACCAATTAGCGATCGCTGTTCAATCTACTCAAAGTTTATACAAGGGTGTTATCTATTACGCTGTTGTTTTCGATAATCCCAAGGGCGTTGATAATTACCTGACCATACACCTAGCTTTTTAGATTGGGCGATCACCTCCGCATTCCCAAAAGCTATTTTATTGGGACATTTCCCTACATATTGGGTGTAGATATATGCGTTTCCGCTTGATAGCTGCTCCTCATTAAGGGACTTTTCCACGCCATTCTTAGAGGAAAAAATTTCGGCTACAGTGCGACCATAGCGATCGCTTTCAATTGGCGTAATCATCACTCTACCGCCAACCTCATTAACTAGTCTCTGTAAATTAGCTTTTGATTCTTTGCCTAGTGGCTGGGCTTTTTCGGGTGCATCAATTCCACAAAACCGAATTTTTTTAGTTTCGCCACCGCGACGGACAGTTATCGTGTCTCCGTCAGCAACACTCGCAACTGTCCATTGTTGCGACAGTGCCATTGCGCGGGGTGATCTGGAATCTGCCGCAGCTTCTACAAGCGATCTAGTTTTGGGGGAAAGTGCAGCAGCGAGGGCGATGAAAGAGACGATAGAGGCAAGTAAGAAAACTGGGCTATTCAGGAGCTTTTTGGGCATTGATGATTATCTCGGCTCTTATACTTCTATTAGTTTGCCCAGTTATCTTTACTTTTATAACTTTATGGGATGCGGACTTATCACAACTGTCTGCCGGACACTTTTAATATTCTGCAAATGTCTACCAGAAGATAAGAATTTTCTTGAGCATACAATTATGATTTATGATTAACTATCTACCAGACAATTCGTTTTTATAAGTTCATTTCTGGCAGACAAGTAATTATTCTGTTATTGTGTTTAATATTCATATTTGTTTTTTAAATCTTTGTATAAATTCTAGATGTATCAGAACTAACACAGGTTGAAATAAAAGATTTATTCTTCAGTGTGCTTACCGATTTCAAAGCCATGATTTACCGACAAATATGGTGTAAAGAAACGACAAAAAGCTAGTTGGAGATTGGTAATGTATGAAAAATAAAAAGTCTCAAATAATTAAAGTAGGATTAGTTGGCACTGCTACACTTAGTGCGATCGCTAGTTCTATTTTCCCAGCTAATGCAATTCAATATGGTAGTGCCGATGTTTACCGTGTTGGCTCTGGAAGTTCGGCTGTGATCTACTTTCATGGCACAGCTTCCTCTAGCATTAGTGCTGATATTGGCTACGTGTCAAAAGTTTCCTCAAAGTTGGCTGGTAGCTGTGGTGAGATTGTGCTTTCTGGTTCTACTGTTGGGACATCACCAACACTTAAAGTCAACTCAACAACAGTCACCATTGCTTCATTACCAACTCAATTACTCCCAACTTGCACAAGTGGAAGTTTTGCAGAAAGTAGAAGCGCGAATTTTAAAACACCTGATGGTAAGGTGGTTTTAGTTGGAAATACACCAGGATCTAGCGCCACACTCGACATTCCTAAAGCGACTGTGAAAACAGTGAAGATAAACGCCTGCGGATTTGGAAGCTTTAAAGGTAGTGATTCTGCACCACTTCCAACTACTTTTAAAGTTGGCTCAACGACTTATACAGTAGCCAGTTTGCCTGATGCTATGGCAGCCCCTAAATGTACCTCTGGTATTGGCTACGTACCTGCATCTTGGCTGAGTGTTGGTGGTGGAAGCTAAATTAATAATTATTATGATTAATTAGCTATCAAAGTGAGGTTGAATTATCAACCTCACGTTTTTTTTATGGATATATGAATAAATTAATTACTTTACTTTTCTGCCTGAGTATTATTTTAATAAATCCCTTTGGTATGAATAGGGGAATGATTTGGAGTCAGCCTAAAATCCTAGCTGTTGAACTAATTACAATTGTGAATGTATTTATAATTTCTCAAAGCTCCAATTTGTTAAAGTTTTCTAAAGTTTGGAAATTAGTAGTATTCCTGTGGGGATTATTTTTGTTAATTGGGGTATTAGCAACCATTAATAGCCCCGACCCAGTGCGATCGCTCCTTGGACAATCCACCGCAAAAGATGGGCTTTTATACTGGGGATTAATTACTATATTCATGCTGAGTAATGCTCTGGTATTGAAATTAAAACCGGAGGTAGGAAAGCAGCAGCTTCAAGGGCTTTTAATTGGCGGTGTAATTCTCGCTTCAAGTATTTTTCCTCAAGTTTTCAACTGGCATATTGATTACACTGTTACATCAGGGCAACTATTCAAAAGTCACATTCTTCAAAGTGCTATTTATCGGGAGCAGCAGCCCATAGGCTTATACTCTCACAGAGGTTTTTCATCATTTACTCTAGCAGCAATAGCCATAATAGCCCTTGCAGGACGACGTAGTTCGTGGGTTAATGCGAGGTTTGCACAAGTTACTTTAATTCTAATTATCCCGGCTCTCTTGCTTACACAAACACGAGCCGGATTACTCGCCTTTGTTGTTGGTGGTGGTTATCTGTTAGGAAAAAAGCATTATAAATTGATTCTCACTGGTGCAATCGCTTGCATTTTAACCATCAGCTTATTATCCACAGCTAGAAATATTGAAAATCACTCAATTATCAATCAAATTACATCAGATAGAACTTATCTTTGGAAAATATCAACCACCAGAATCAAAATGCGTCCCTTTGGATGGGGCTTTGATGGCTTTGAAATTGCTTACCCGCATCTTCCAGACGGCACAATCAAAACTCTGCCGACGACAGCAACTAAAGCCCACAATCTGTTTATTGATTCTGCCTTATCAGTGGGAATCATAGGTTTAGGTGTGTATTTGGGGTTAATAAGTTTGTGCCTGTGGTGTGTAGTCAAATCGCCTTATAGGGATATTGGGGCAGTAGCCATCGCATACCTAATTTTCACTTTCACATGGTATGAATGCGCCCAATATACACACATATTTTGGTGGGCTTTAAGTTTCTTCGGCTATGAAAAGGTTAATCACGGCGATTTTATTAGTAATCAATCATCAGTTACCCGTTTTGGCTCAATGGACTCCAGAGTTAGAAGCTGGATTTCAAGAGCGAAAGCAGCAATATTTAAGTAAGTTTGAACCTGGAAAGTATGGAAGTACTGCTTATGAGTATGAGAAACAATCTTATCCAAGGGCGATGATTGATTTTCTTAGAGGAAACAGAGAGCAAGCGATCGCTTTTCTCCAGTCTGAAGATTTTGATTCCTCTAAGAATGGTCACGTACTAGGTTTTGATTTTTACTCTGGGTTTACTTTAAAAGGGCAGATTAGAAAATACTTTGGTTTTGGTCAGTTCCTCAATCCCAGTTATAAAACCAGGATGAGGCAAGCAATGAGGATATTTACAACCGACGATCCCTTAACTCACCACTTCCCCACACCGCGAAAGTTTTGGGAAAACTCACAGGATGATTGTGATACCTGGATTGATTGCCGCAACACAGACAACCTCCGGGCAATGCGGGAAACTAGCGCTTATTTAATGGCAGAAGAGGCTGGAAACGAGCGTACACGGCAAATATACAAATCAAGAATAGCGGCTAAGGTGCGATCACTTTACATGATTGGACAAGGTGAATGGGATAGCGAGGCTTATCTCGGTCACGGATTGACCACCTATGTGAACTTGTATGATTTTGCCAAAGATGAGGAAGTGAGAGCGATCGCTAAATCAGCCTTAGATTGGTTTACTATTACGGGTGCATTGAAATATTGGCGTGGTGGATTTGGTGGGCCATCAAAACGTGATTACAGTGATGGTAATTGTGTTTGGTGTTCTGGTGCATCCCGCGCACTGGGTCTATATTTTGGTGATTCACCAGTACAGGATAATACACAGGATTCTGATTTAGTCCACCTTGTTACCAGTTCTTACCGTCCGCCACTAGCAGCTGTGGCACTAGCACAGAAGCAGTTTACTAAACCACTGGAACTGCTCAACTCAAAACCGACTTATGAGAACTGGAAACCTGGAGGAAGTGACCAGCCACAGTTTTATGAAACTCTGTATTTTGGTAACAGTTTTCAGCTTGGTACACTAGCGCAAGGTTCTGGCGGAGACTGGAACGGGTTTAAATTGATGGCTTACAACTCACGCCGAGGCGTTGATTATTTTATTGCAGCATCAGGTAGTGATGCTGATAAGATATCAACCTCATCGCAGGGTAATAATGCGATCGCACAATATCAGAATTTAGCAATCTGGTTGAATGATAAACCTGCACCGGCAGTTCCTCATGGGGGAAACCCCCAAGACCGGACTGCCTCACCTTTTCAATTCTTCCTGCCTAAGTCTGCTCAAATTGAGATTCTTAGAGGAAACCTGTTTATTAAATTAGAGAAAACATGGCTTGCGATCGCTCCAATTAACCTGCAATTTGGTGCTGTTAACAACAATGTGAAACGCTATCCAGATGACCAGATTTTAACTGCCACTGCTACAGGCAAAGGGATTAGTGGCTTTGGCTTAGAAATTGGAGAAAAGGAAAGTTACGGCACTTGGGAGAAGTTTAAGCGGTTAATATTAATCAATTCTCAGTTGAAAGTAGGTGATCGCGTTGAGTATATATCCTCTAAGAATATTAGATTGAAGCTACAACACCAGGGACGAGAACTGCCCAAAGTTTGGAGAAACGGACAGCTTCACGACTGGCGTTGGCGCAGCCCGCCGCAGGCATCGCATTATGATGTATACAAAAGCGATAAACCCCTCATTTACCAAGGCTGGAAGAGTGGTAAATTAAATCTCCGCATCCTTAACGCTAAGAACCAGCAATTTAATTGTAAATAGCGATCGCCTCATCTTTGCCCATGCTCTATAGGTTGAAGCTTTCTGATTATCTAAAGTATTTTGTCTGGTTAAATAAGTTTTGGTGTCAGAGTTGCCGCGAACATAACGCAATTCAAAAACTTTGAACTGGTCAATTGCCCTTGACCCTACTACCTGAGCAGTTTGAAAATCAGTCCGCGCCTCATCAAAAGCAATTAATGATTGAGCTACTTTATCCTGAATTGTATCTGCTGTGATCAAATTAGACTAAAGTCGATAGCGTATGCATTTTGATAAATTGTAAAATTTGTTTGGTAAAAATGCCTAGCACAATAATCACGGCTGTACCCATTAATGATGGAAGGGTGAGATGAGCGATCGCACGTTTGGGCGCAAGAAAGCAACTACATCAACTTTTTCCAATCCGTCCCTTGTTTCACCACATACTCCGATCCTGGCGAACCCAGTGCGGGGCTTTGGTTTACTAACGAATAATATAATTCAAGCACAAACCTCAGAATCAACCGACCAGCAAGAAGCACAGGCAGCTGATGAGAGATCCAAGTTATTACAAGCCCTTGAGCAACCGTCTTTTGGTCATGATATTAGCCGCATAGCATTGCGTCGTCCCCAAGCAAAATTGACGGTGGGAGAACCAGGGGACAAATATGAGCAGGAAGCGGATTGGATGGCAAATCAGGTAATGCGGATGGTTGTGCCAGATAAAGTTAACGCTCAAAGTGTACAGTCTGTACAAGATTCCTTGCAGCGCAAATGTGCAGCCTGTGAACAGGAAGAAGACAAAGTACAAACTAAACCATCCATACAAACGGCTACTGATGGTGGCTTACAGGCAGGGAGTAATATTGAAAGTCGGCTCAATAGCAGTAAAGGTGGGGGCAGCCCGCTACCGGATGAGGTGCGATCGTTCATGGAACCCCGCTTTGGCGCTGATTTCAGCCAGGTGCGGGTGCATACAGGCAGCGAAGCCGTGCAGATGAACCAGGATTTGAATGCTCAAGCATTTACCCACAAGCAGGATGTTTACTTTGGTGCGGGGAAGGCTCCTGCGAAGGATGCTTTGACTGCTCATGAGTTGACCCATGTGGTGCAGCAAACGGGTGCAGTTCAGACAAAACAAATTTCTGAACAGCCAATTGTTCAGTTAAAGTGTTCAGCTTGCGAAAACGAGGAAGCGGAAGTACAAAGGTCTCCCAATGTATCAGCAATTTCTGAGCCTGGGATACAAAGGTGGTCACTTTTTGAAGATGACGAAGAAAAGAAAGAATTAGAAGGTAGTTCAGGCGGGGGTGTTTTAGACTGGGCGAAAGAGAAAGCCAGTGGAGCGGTTGATTCTGTTAGCCAAGCTGGAGGTGATGCCGTTGATTGGGCGAAAGAGAAAGGTGGTGCAGCCGTAGATACCGTTACTCAAGCTGGAGGTGATGCCGTTGATTGGGCGAAGCAGAAAGGTGGTGCAGTAGTAGATACTGTCACCCAAGCGGGTAGTGATGCCGTTGATTGGGCGAAGCAGAAAGGTGGTGCAGCCGTCGATACTGTCACTCAAGCGGGTAGTGATATTTATAACTGGGCAAAAGAGAAAGCCAGCGCACTTGTGCAGATTAGTGGAGCAATTCAGAAAATTTCTGGGCAAGAGTTCCTCTCTTTAACAGACAACCAAATAGCAACTTTAAATGGGTATTTTGCAACATTGCGTGAAAAATCACAAGGTTCAATAAACCTGCCTGGAATTGTTGCACAAACAGATTCCGTACTTTCCGCAACTACTCCCGGAAGAAACTTAGTTTCGGTATCTACCATCGAATCTATTTTGCTAAATTTGCAGTCATCAATCTCTGCTCCTTTTTTGTCTCCTGATCCAGTCTCTAGCGCTTCTGATTCAGGGATTGCTCAAGATAGCATTCAACGAACCGTCCTCGCTCCGCCACTTGTAGGTGCAGGAATAGGTGCAGGAGTAGGTGGGCCTCCAGGTGCAGTTATTGGATTTGTCATAGGTATTATAGTTTTAATTATTATGATAATCGTGGCCGCGCCCTTGATAGCGAAAAAGATAGAAGACGATAAAGATAAAGAAAAGGAAAAGGAAAAAGAGAAAGAGGAAAAGAAAAAGAAGAGTCAAAAGTGTTCGGACGAAGTTGTTACCACTCTTAATCAGGAATTGCACGAATCGTGCGATAAAAAAAGAAGCTGTTCACTTCAAGGTGATGACTGTACTTCTGCCACAGCCAAGGTTTCAGCAGGCATGGGTTGTGTTGCTGGACGGACAGCGCTTCAGCAAAAGTGCTTCTCAAAAGACGATCCAGGTTTTGGAGATCACATGAAACAGATAGCTGAGGCTAGTGCTTCCCTTCGGAACTGCATAGAAGTAATGCATGAGAAGTGTGGCGATCGCAAATGAAAAACGGAGGGAGGTGGTGGGCATATTTTCGTCCATCCCCCTCAAATCTCCGCATCCTTGACACTCAGCACAAGCAACTTGATTTCAAATAAACTACGTCTCATCTTCGCCCAGGCTCTATAAGTTTGGGCTTTTGTATTGTCTAAAGAATTCTGTCTCGTCAGGTAACTTTCAGTATCACTATTACCTCTTACATAGCGTAGTTCAAACACTTTGAACTGATCAACTGCCCTACTTGCTACTACCTGGGCGGTTTGAAAGTCTGTCCTTGCCTCATCAAAGCTGATAAGTGATTGGGCTACTTTATCCCTGATAGTATCTGCCAATTGTGCGCGGCTGCGTTGAAGTTCTGCTACCTTTACCTGTAAATCAGAAATTTGAATTGCTCGACTTTGTGCTTGATCATTGCCACCTTGAATACCTTGAAAAAGGGGTATACCAATCACATTCAACAACCCATTAATTAAGTTTGTTTTACCACTAAATATCCCGGCCAAATTATCAATTAATCCTGTACCTGCCGCTTGTGGTTGCCCTGCTGTGGGAGTAGGGCCTAAAAGATATTGCAGCGCCGGAGTAAGAATTGCTAGCCGGATAGATTTTTGATTTCCCGCTTTCGCCTCATTAATCCGGTCATTAGCTTCGGTGATGCGGGTATCAATTTCTTTTAGTAGGGGACTTTGTGCGATCGCTTTCTCCTGAAGTTGCTGTAAGCACACAGCCGACGTTTCAAGACACGGCAACCCCCCGCGTAGTAGCCGCCACATATCATCATTCATTTCCCTCTCAAGAATCACATCAATGCTGGGCTTATTAAAAGGATTTTGCTCAGGTTTTGGAAGTTTAGAATCAGCATCCTGATCAGCCTGCTGTGCCTCCTCTGGCGTTAATTCCTCCTGTGGCTGAACTTCAGGGGTTGTCTTGTCCGGTGTCTCGGAATTTTCCCCACTTGGCGCTGTTGGCAAGGTTTTCGGGCTTTTAGTGGCTGGTACTTTGATTGGGACTGGTGGGGGTGACTGTGCTTGTACTTCCCCCATTCTTAGAGGAAACAGTAGCAGCGCTAATAGTAATAGTTGTGGTGTACTTGCCATTTACCCCAGTCCACGGTTTTATGCGCTTAATGTAACCATTACGGGGCGATCGCAACATCGGGATTTGTGCTAGTTTATCCTCGATTGTGGCTAGGGAAATATTGAGTTGAGCTAGTTGGTAATCCCTATCTCTTACAGACTGAGCATATTGCTGCTGTTGCCGTGAATATTCTTGCTGTGTCTGATTCTCTTGCTGTTGCCGTCTCGCCTCGTTGAGATTTGCATCATATTCTGTTAATTGACGACGGTTTTGGGCAGCAACTAAGCGAGACTCTGCAACCTCCAAATCAGACTGCGCCAATCTTACATTTATCTGAAGCTGTTGTAATTCCTGCTGCTGGAGGATAGCAGAAGCGTTGAGCTTGGCTTTGCTCTGGTCAAGCGCGGAGTTAGCCTGATCCATTTCCGATTGCAACTGCTTTAATTTAGCCTCCTCATGTTGCAGAATTTCAGTTGAAAGTTTCATATCACGCATCGACTGAATCATTTGCTCTTGTTCTGCAACCTTTTGGGATGCAATCTGAAATCCCGCTTCAGCATTTTCAGATTCAGCCCGTCGCTCTGGATTATCAGTTTTTAATAGCTCTGTACGTGCTTCCAGTAAGGATTGAGCCTGGGATAACTTCATTTTAGATTGTGCGATCGCTGCACTTTCCTCTGAGAAAATAGCTGGTGGTAACGGCTTTAGCCCTAGTGCTTGGGTAGGTTTGAAGGGTTCAGGAATGACCTTGCTTTTAAGATTATCAATTTGCAACTTGACAGATTTTTTCTGTTTATCCAAGCGATCGCGCTCTGTGGAGTTATCAGATATTACATCACCTTTTTTAATTTCTTGATTAAGTTTGACCTTGAAAAATGAGGGATTATCAACACTAATACTCATTCTTAAAGGGCGGTTCTGCTGAAGGATTGAAATAGCAGAATCGTCTACTTCTTCCTCTACTGCATCAGGCTTAGTAGTTTCAACAACAGCCTTTTTATTAGATTCTGCAACTGCTGTTTGATTCTGGGGATAATATTTAGTTGTAAAAATTAGTCCAGCTAGCCCAATGCAAAGATAAGTAATTAAATTATTGATATTAAATTCTTTCATAATATGGTTTTATATTAACTTGGTATCCATCCTTGCCCATTCTCACCAAGGCTTGAAGTGGTTGCAAATTACCTACTAAACTATCAGAAAAGCGAAAACATGATGCAACCGCCTTAACTTCTGTCTGATCGACAGGTAAAACAATCTTAGTTGCACTATTTGCAATAATTTCTTTACTCATTTGCTCTTTTAGCTGAGAAGCCACTCCAGCACAAAGCCCATATTTACGGCCATCTCCAAAAACAATATTTAAAGTTCTAGATGACTTAAGTTCTTTGACTTCATCAATAAATGTGTACGTCCTGGGAATTTTTCCTTCAATTTCCCCCATGATGCGGTGAGCATCCATTACTTGTTTGATAATGGCTTCAGATGCGATCGCACCTAATCCAGGAACCTTACCCAATGCTGACAAATCAAACCTGATAATCTGAGCATCTAGCGACGGTTGCGGACGAGTGAAGATACCATACTCAAACATCGCCGCTAGCTTAAGGGCAAGTTTAGAAGATTCTTTGCAGCCGTCCTCAATTCTATTTTCTATCTCCTCTCGCACATCAGCGAATGTTGGAGGTTCACGCCTCCAGGTGGCGGGTTCATCTTGAATAATTCCCCTTTGTTTGTAACAAGTGGTCAGGATGTCGATGATTAGCCCTTCCTGGTTCACGCCCATTGTGAGCGCTTTTTTGAGGATGGCTGCAACTGCGATCGCTTGTAGTGATGGCCCCCCGCCTTTAGTATCTAAATCAATTATTAAAGGGTTGATGCCATAGGGTGATTCCATGTTGAGGGGATAGCATACCTCATTTGGTAGCCCTAAATCCCCATGAAAATCTATGCTTATGCAGCGTACACTCGGATAGAAGCGCGGGAGTTCATAAGCGATCGCTTTCAGAGTTTGGGTTTTCCCAGAGCCAGAAGCGCCAATGATAGCAAAGTGACCATTAGGTAAATTCGCAGGATTCCAGTAAACTTTGTCACCCAACAAAATACCGTCTGTTGCTGATTCTGTAGTACTTTTCTTAGATTGATTAGGCTTTAAGGTGGCTGCTGGTAGTGGTTTAGGGGGCATCGGGTTATTAAGTTAGGAGTAGGGAATAGAGAATGGGGAATTAGGATTTAGATTTTAGATTTTAGATTTTGGAGTTAGACATTAGGCATTGGGCATTGGGCATAAGGTATGAGTAAAAAGGGAAGTGGGGAGTGGGGACTATTGACTACTGCTATTAATCACCCTTATTTGTAGCTGGCCTGTTGCGAATTCCTCACCTAGCTTACTTTGGACAATTGCAAGGGGTGCAGCTTCTAGAGTGATGCTGGTATCAGTGGCCTTAATAACAGGGAATTGATACGGGTCGCGTGGTAAACCTGAAGTTTCCAGCCCATCAACCGTTAGCTGTCCAGTTACAAAAACCATTGCCCCAGTGCGGTTGAATTGTGCGATCGCACTCCCAATCGGCTCATCTTCCAAGGTCAACGCCTCAATATTAGTAATGGCAGGTCGTCCCACATCGGCGGTGATTTCCTCTAAGAAAATCTGTGCGTCCGGTTCAGTTGAAGCTTTGTAAATCCTCCCGTCGTCACTCTGTACCAAAAATCCAGTTCCCTGCACCTGGATAA
Source organism: Nostoc sp. UIC 10630 (assembly GCF_010747425.1). Classification (NCBI taxonomy): domain Bacteria; kingdom Bacillati; phylum Cyanobacteriota; class Cyanophyceae; order Nostocales; family Nostocaceae; genus Nostoc; species Nostoc sp. UIC 10630. Next base: position 108,348 of record NZ_JAAGOG010000001.1, on the reverse strand, counting down.
TTAGATATTGCCCATTTACCTTAGAGCGATCGCCCGTCCGCACCCCGCGAATATTTGCTTTAATCAAATGAGTTGAACCCGATTCATTAAAAATGTGCTGTACACCAGAGGGGGAAGCGATTAAGCGGTTAAATTGGGTTAAAATTCCGCCTGAGTTATTTACGTTAAAAACTGCCAGAGCGATCGCAACCAACATCACTAAAATGAAGTACTCAGCATTGCTCCCAGTCCTCAGCCTCAAGTTCCTGTTACCTGGGCAGACGCACCGCACAGGGCTAGGCCAAAACATCTCAACCCCGCCACGGGTGAAAACATCCGCGAACCACCCGAAGAAGTACCCGATACTTAAGGCATGAATGAGATTAAAAAAAGAAGGATTAAACAGCGCTGCACCATATCCAACAACTGCGATCGCACCACTGGCAACCAAACTATGAGTGCAGCTGCGGTGGGGCATTCTGCTCTCAAAGAAGCTACTCACCCACGGGAGAACACGACCAGCCGGGGATGTGGAAATGTCAATGTCTGGGAGAAGACCTGCGATCGCACCCACAGCAATCATCGTCGGGCTAGCTGTTCCCAGTAATAGGCTTGTGGCAGTACCACTAATTAATAGATGCGAAATGCCTAGCATTACCGTATCCTCCTGTCTTCTGGTGGCAGATTATACAGAAGGCGAGAAAGTCCGAGGAATACCGCCGCCGCGATACCTCCAAAAATGTACAAGGCTTGATCGCCGGTTCCCAACCCGATGAACCTCATAATCACAAAGGCAATTCCCGCCAGGAGTATTAAAGGTGTGATGTCAAAATAGCGACGATGGTCGCCTGATTCGACATCTAACCCTAGATATTCCTCGTCCACTGCACGAGCCGCCAGCATGGGATTACCCCCAGCGCGTTCTTGGAGCTTGGCAAGTTCGGAGGGTTTGAGGGCGATCGCTCTTTCCGCCGCAGCCTGAATCATAATCTCCCGAATTGCGTACTCTGGCAGGGGCCGCAGTTCAATTCGGGGAATATTTATAAAAATGTCGGTACGTGGAGGGTCGGTGGCTAAAAGCAGCATAGGAGCGCCACCCCGTCGCAACTGCTTAAGCCACATTCTAAATTTGGCATCGCAACAGTGAGCGTCATCGAGGATTAGGAAAGCTGTGTTTTCCTCTAAGAAACTGGCGATCGCCCTTTTGAGTTTGTCAGCCGTCAGTGACTTACCCTCTAAATCTTCAGTGGGTATCTCGAACTGATGGGCAATCTCCAAAAGCATCTGCTTAGGCGTAGCCGGTTCAACATACGCCACCATAAACCCGTCAGCTTGTAGCTTCTCCACAACAGCACTGGCTAGTACAGACTTACCACTACCATCTTCACCAGCAATGAGGATAGCCCCATCTGCTAGCAGTGAGGCTGTTGTGCGGTTGAGTTCGGCTTGTCTGTAGATTTTGAATTCCCCCGGTATTATTTCTGGTTCAGTTGGTGCTGCCTCATTCTTAGAGGAAACTTTGGGGGTGAGTTTAGGGGTGATCGCTAATATTCCCCCTATACCCAATGTCAGCATTGATAAGGGATTTAGCCCGTTAACAGCAACAATTACCCCAGTTGTCACCATACCGAGAAATTTTAGGCCGCGGTGATAAAACCCATTGCGATATTGATCAATGAGTCCGCGTATGCGAAAGGGTCAATACCTGGCATCTGTGCAGATTCTTTAATCTTGGTTTTTAGCTCGTCTGGTAACAGGTCTGGGTTTTGAATGAAGTGTTGAGCCAATACATTCTCAGCTATTAAAGTCCCAGCCGCTTTGTTTTGTGCGCTGTTGACTATGGCTGCTACATCATCTTGTGGTGAAGACTGCGATCGCTTCTGTTTGGGTGTGTAATTTGGGGCTGTAACTTGCTGAGTCTCGGCGACTGCCAAGGTAGTTGTAGTTGCTGGCTGCTCGTCTTCGATTGGCCCAGATGCTGGCGGTACTGGGTAGCCTTCCATACGTCCAGTTGATTTGATATGGTCGTGTAGTGCATCCATGTGAGCTACTTGATCGGCATACAAGTAAGCCTTACCTGACAGCTTCCAAGTCTTTATCTGCAAGTATCTCATTCGAGCGTACAAAGGATCTCGACCAATTCCATATTTTTCTTGCAATTCTAATATGGAAATTTTGGAATTTTCTACATCATTTTGAGTGGTATCTGGTTGGTTGTCTGCCATAGTCCGCTTGTTGTCTGCCAGTTTTTATACCATTGTCGGGCATACAATCCGGCAGACTGTACGGTAAACTTACTGATTGTATTGTGAAGTTTTGGCAGACAACTTTACCAATCATAATCACCGCATTTATAACTAGCTTCCTTTGCCTGTTGATAAGCAGCGTTGATTGCAGCCATTCGATCAGTAAAACTGCCGTTATCTGGATGATGCTCACTCACCACTAAGTCTTTTGATAGAAACTCTTATCTACAGATAGAAAGATAAATATTTTATAGAAAACAGCGTTAATAGTGATGTGTAGATATTGAGAGGGTACTAGACGGGAATATAGCTCGGTTCGGCTACTAATCAACAGAAGGAAGGTGTCACCATGCAAACGTTTAAGCACAAGGAACCGCGACCATGGCCTGCTGCTGTGCGTGAGTTTGTGCAGGAAGAGCAGGAGGATGCATACCGTCTCTTGGCCATCGATCTGGGACTAGGCCAAGACCCTGCGAAGGCATTTGCTCATCTGAATAAAGATTTGCCCCCGGGCCCCGATATTTTACCGCAGACATGGAAGAACCAGCTCGGCATCTTCGATGCCCTCACGCCTGAAGAGTGGGCGCAGTTTGATGAGGAGGTGGCGCAAGTCTACGAGTACTACGCCGCGCTCCCGCCACCTACATATTTCGAGACGCGCAGCAGCTACTTGACGATGGCCATGCTGTTCGATACGGTGGGAGATGCTTTCGGTAAGGCGCTCCGCGAACTGCCATTCCCTGCCACGCTACCTTCCGGCGACGTGAACGCGCGGATCGTGCTTGAACCGAAGACAAAAGCCCCTGTGATGTTCTTCGAGCAAGGCTTGTTTCGGTTCTTCATGGACATGGCGCAGCTGATCGCTTGGGCTACACCTCCCCTCTGCCCCGCCCAGTTGAACGATGACTTCGCTCTCACTCAACTCGTCCGCCATTATACTATGCCGTTTCAGGCCTCTGAATCCTGGGCCGGTTCCCTGTATACCTATGTGGCTTCCGGTTCTCCCATCGCCAATCCGACTCCCCTTCCTCGCCCGAATCACAACCTCTTCGTGGCGATTTTGTTGCTTGGGTACATGGAGCGGTTCGTAATGGCTCATGAGCTTGCCCACATCACACTTGGCCACTTGGGCAAGAAGCCAAAAAACGTGCTGGAGGCGTGGGAGCAGGAATACGAAGCCGACGAGCAGAGCTTAGTCGTGCTGAGTGAGCTTGCCCGCCGGAGTGGCATCAGTTGGGCGACGTGTTTTTGGGGGTGTAACCTAGCTCTCACCTGCTTCGATATTCTGGATCGCGCTCTGGGTCTGATGGCATTCGGTTCTTACAAATTGACCTGGACGAGCTGCACCCATCCCGATGGGCTTTCTCGCCGGAATCGTTTGCGCGGCAAAGCAACCTCTCTCGCGCCACATGTGACACCGCTGGAAGTTGCCGCCGCGGAGGAGCTGTGCGGCATGACAGACGCACTGCTTCCAAAGGTCTATGAGCTTGGCTCTTTCCCCCTTGTGCTCTCTCACCAGCAAGGTGTCCGGCCGTCGCCCCTGTGGAAGGGCTACATTGCCCGCAGTTTTCAACTGGCAAGCTGTACTTAGTCGAAGGCGATACGTGTCATCGGTGACAGTGACCAACTTACTCTTTAAGAATACGGAGGGATGCACATGAATCAGGATCAACTGAAGGTTAAGGTTTCTTTTGACGATGAACCTACGCAAGACGTGCTTGCTGCTCTTCAAGAGGTTGGGGCGGCCGACGTGGAGGAGCTCGAGCAACACGGCGTTCTGGGGATTGGAACGGTTATTCTGGCTATTCTTGTTGGCAACGCGTTTTACCGCCTTGTCGCCAGCCTGCTGCGCTTGTGGAAGTGCGGGGTCATCGTCGATGCCCGCGGTTCGAGGGTTGTGGTCAAGAAGGATTGCGATCTACCGCCTGGCAGCGTCCTAATTATCAAATTGGACGGAACGAAAGTGACGTTGAACGAGCCTTCCGCTCCACAAATCGAAGTCGGGGTCGGCGGTCTCGTAGGGGGACAGAACATCGGTAGATAAGCATTTTCCGAATAATCTGGCTCACGCGATCGCCCCAACTGGCACATCTCACATTTCCTCGCTTGTATTTGGCAAGCTTAACGGAGTGATCGCTAGAAAGTTTATACTTAATGCAGTAATCAATGCAGTAATCAATGCAGTAAATACTTGTGATATTGGTTGAATTCCTCGGTTGTAATAACCCTTAAATACACACTTTCAAGTTATACTTACTGCATCAATTCAGTAATGCAGTAATTAATGCAGTAATGCACTATGTCAGTAATTGCCCTTGTCAATCAAAAAGGGGGCTGCTCAAAATCTACGTCTGCCGTTCATCTAGCGTGCTGGTTATCCCGTAAAGGTCACAAAGTCCATTTGCTAGATGCTGACGCTCAACGTAGCAGCTCAATTTGGCTTCAGTCGATGGATGATATCAAAATTCCTACAACTGTGCTGCAATCACCTGATGATCTCTTAGAGCAAATCCCAGAGTTAGCAGCGCAATGTGACCATCTAATAATAGATGGACCAGCCGGTTTGTCTGAAGCCAGCAGAGCAATATTATTTAGAGCCGATCTAGCTGTAGTTCCCTGTCAGCCCACAGGGTTAGATTTACAGTCAGCAAGTGACGCTGTGCGATTAATCAGACAAGCTCAGTCTGTGCGAGGTGGTGCGCCCCAAGCCGCTATATTCATCAGTCGTGCTGTTAAGGGTACAAAATTATTAGGTGAAGCGATCGCACTGTTATCTAAATCCAAAGAAGCGACGGTGTTAAAAACTGTGATTCACCAGAAACAAGCGATCGCAGATACTTTTGGTCAAGCTGCAACAATTTGGGATTTACCTGGCCGTCAAGCGGCAGAGTCAGCACGGGAGTATGAGCGGTTATTTAAAGAAATTTTGGGGATGGTGAAATGAGTACTAAAAAACCTCGGAAGTCCCTAAATGATGCCCTTGCTCATGAGTTTGTGTACGGTGAATCAGCGTTGCGGGAGGATTCCTCAATCCAAGCAACGGAGGATAAAGAAACGGAAAGTGCGGTCTTAGAGTCTCCCCAAGAGGAGCATCTTTCTAAGAAAGAGACACTGCCAGAGCCAGAGCCAGAGTCTAATCCAAGCAAGAAAGTACAATCAACTAAGCCTAGCTTAATGTCTCAACTTCAACCCGAAAGCCCTAAAGAAGCAACAATTAGATTAACTGTGGATTTACCAGAATCCATGCACCAAAAACTGTCTATGCTAGCGGCAAGGACTAGAAGAAAAAAGGCTGAAATTGTGCGGTTTCTTTTGGATGAAGCACTTAAGGATGTAGAAGAGTAATGCAGTAATTAATGCAGTAATGCAGTATTTAAGTATTTATATATGAGGCGATGCAGTACATACAACACTGCATCGCCTATTTTTACTGCAATATGGGGTAAATATAGCGTAGCTGACACTAGAGGCAAGATAGGCTGAAAGTATTATTGCATAAGCTTTTTAGCCATCGCTTCTTGATAAATCAACCAAGCCTTATTTGCTTTTTATTAGACAAGGCTGTAACGAAATCACAAGGGTTTCAGTCCTGTCATTGGCATACTACAAACCTCGGTTTTAGGTAAATTTGTACTATCTTGCCCCTTATAACACGCTCGCTAGATTTACCCCAAATACCATGTAAAAAGAAAAAACTGTTTGCAATGAACAGTTTAGCGTTCAATTTTAGTAAGAAACTAGAATTAAGTACTTATAAGGCGATTCTGGTTGTAATGACTGCGATCGCCTACTTTTTATGGCTTAAGTTGCTGAACTATCAGCGTAGCAGGATAAAGCCAACCAGCTAAAAAGAGTTATGCAGGGAACTCTATTGATGGGCAGTTTTGATACCTCAACAAAAACGTCCACTAACTCTTCTGAGAGTGGGAATCACAAACTCAGCAAGGTTGACAAAGTAGGTTTATAACCTGGTGACATTATCTGCAAGGAGGTTATTTGCTGAAAAATCAAAAAACGAAAACGCCTACTTTGTACCAGTTACAAGTTGGTATGACAGTTAAAGCTAGTCTGGCGGCCACCAAACTAGCACCAAACAATAAACTTTATGGAGTTAATTCAATGGTTAATAAAACCAACCCCACACAATCTAATAATACTCTCGTCCGCTCACTGATGAATATTGCCCTTTCACTGGGAGTAATGCTTGGTTCAGGTCTAGCGTATGGTTTTGTTCAAACTGCTTTTTACTCCAAGCAGCATGAACAATCTGCCCAAACTGAACTCGGTCGGTTCGGTCGTGCAGATTACGAACAGCTAAAACCAGGAATGTCCTTAACGGAAGTGCGGTCAATCTTGTATCGAGGTGTCGAGGTTAGCCGATCTGCAACAATAGCAACATTTGTCTGGGAAAATCCTGATAGTTCTAAAATCACCGTAACTTTTGAGCATGACAAGCTCAAGAGTAAAGCACAGTCTGGATTGAAGTAAGAAACCAGAGGCAGGCGATCTGGTTGTAATGACTGCGATCGCTCTCAACAAATAAAGGCGATGCTTACGGCGGTAAACTACGCACTGGGTCGCTTTTTCCTTTAAGAAATTGATCTCTTCCCTCCCCTGACTCTTTGACCCAGCTTGTGGTTCTGGTGCTGTTTTGGAAGAATCACTTTTTCTAGACTCAAAAGCAAAGGTAGATGTAAAGCTATATTAAAAATAGTAAATTTTAATGAATGTAAACTTTAGTAAAGAAAATAGATAAATTTATATACAAATTCTGGCGTACTTGTATTAAAGTATACCAAACCTTAAATACAAAAAAATTAAGATTGATTTATAGCAGGAATTTTATCTAAAATCTTACTAGTACTTTTAAGTACTAACAATATCTTTGGTTTTCAGTATTTCTAAAAAAGTATAAAACTTTCAATCTTAGCAGGTTTCATGTTCTATTAGTTGAAAATTGTAGATTTAAATGTATTACTATAAAAACAGCGATCAACTTTCAAAACTCTGTCCCGGTTAAAATATCTTTAGCGGGGCGAGATTTGCCTAAGATTAAGCAAATTTGCAAAGCTGCCCCCTCCACAAGGGCAGCTTTGCTGTAAGAAACAGATTTAGGACGGAGTTCTGAAAGTTGATCGCTGTTCAACTTTTCCTTCTACTGGACTTTTCTCTACAAGTCTCGCTAGTCCAACTAGAATCAAAAACTATGAACCTGCTAAAATTCTTTAGCTCTTTGCAACGCAATTCTAAGCCAGTGCAAAGAGGAATTTTGCTCACTCGGAGAACCATCATTATCGGTTCTACCTGCATCTTGTCATTAGGTGCTGGAGGGGGAGTTGTTTACAAAGGATGGCAAAGTCAGAGCCAGAAGCAAATCCAAATTAATAACTGCTATCTAGCTCCTACTCCATCCGCAACACCCACAGCTACAGTAAAACCTATGCCTAAGACGGTGACTTTACCGGAATCTGCATAGGAATTAAGAAGGCGATCTGCTTGAACTGCGATCGCTTTTTCTGCATCAAAAACAAAGGCGATCGCACTGGTCGCCTTTCCTATTTCTTCCACACAGCTGACCACTGCTCACCAGAGCCAAAGCATTGCTCACAGCCTGCTGTCGCCTGTTCTCCATTAGGATGTTTCCAGGCTAGATAGTACCAGCCTTGCCCATCACAATTGTCACACGGCACTCGAATTAATTTTTCTAGGTTCTCGTTAGGTTGTTTTTTGGGTTTTGTCATTTGGCTATCCTCTAAGAATGAAAGCGATGTCTGTGGCTGGCTTTGCCTACGTACTTCCAACTAGCGATCGCCTTTATCCTCTTAGAAATTTACTCTTGCGTTCTTACCTGCTCTAGAAAATCTGGTAGTAATAATTTTAGTGAATCATCTACCTTAATTTCATCATTATTTATCTTATGAAAGATAACTTTACCTACTTCACAAGCTTCAGTAAATGAGCATCCCTCATCTATTAAATTGACACGAATTTTAGTAACTAATTCTGTCATTGTGTCTAATTCTTCAATGCTGTAATTCATATACCTCCATAAAATGATGCGATCGCAGGTTGGTATGCGATCGCCATTTTCCTCTAAGAAATTGCCTGTTCTACTACATCAAGTAGCTTTCTTGATAGCTCTAACCAACGCTTTACCCTTGGATTTGTTTCGGCTGCTAAGTGAATTGTGGAGGGGTCAACTTCCCAATTTTCATAGGCTGCAAGTCTAACAACGAATTCCTTTTCTAATTGGTGACGTTGTTCTGAAGTGTACATTTTAGTTAAGTGCAGAAGCGATCGCAGCCCCTAACTGCTTCAATGTCCTTTCCTTAGCAACCTCGGCTGCTGCCCGTGCTGATTCAGCCAGAATTGTGTCAGTATTTGGGGTCAACTTGAGGGCCCCACCCAAATACCCCAGTGACTTGCAATAATTGTCTGATAAGTTGGTAGAGGCCAACCGTTTTACAGTTTGGTAATCGTTTTTGTGGAATGCTGACAGAGCATCAATTTGTACATTAGTTTCTGGAGTTCCCAAAACGTCTATGATTGCGTTGATTGCTTCTGTCACTTGTCCTATTGTCAGTTCTGTAGATACTGCTTGCACCATTTTATTTATCTCCTTTTAACCAATAATTAGAAGTTTCAGCAGCGACTTGAGGAGCATACAGTAATTCCCAATTTCGCTGTATGTGTTCATAGACGACTCTAGAAAGATACTGAGCAATTTTTGAACCATCGTAATAAATGGCTGTTCTCAGTAATATATAGTTCTGCTTGGTCAGAAAAATGTAGTTGATATCTCTCTTGGTCATTTTTGCAGGCAAGATGATATGCCCCAAGGGATTCGGGGGAATTTCACCATCTGAAATTGAATTTTTGTAATCAGGTAAAGCTTCAAAGCCTTGCTCAACAACTATTTTTACCCAATCATCTATATCAATTTCCCTTTTGGTAACATCCAGTTTCGCCAAGGTTTCATAGTATCGACGATTGCGGCCTAACCATCCCCGTACATATTGATTAATTAAATCCTGCCTGGAATCGCCTGATGCTTCGCTGAAAACATCAAGTTGTTTGTCGTGCTGTTCTGTAATGTAATAGTACGAAAGCGAAAACTGATAGGCCATTATCTCCAAACTTAGAACTTGCGATTTGTCTACAAGTTTATCTTAAAGTGCCACAGATTTACCTTAAATATTCATAGTTGTGATACGATTCAAAAAAAGCGCCCCCGGTGTCGTTACCACCGGAGGACTTCTCACCCACCACAGATCAGCCTATGGAGGGCAACTTTATTATGAGTCCAGAGCAGGAAAAAAGGGAATACGTGCTTAATGCGATCGCAAGTTACCCAACTCAGCAAGAAGCAGCGATCGCTTTAGGGACAAGTCCTAGAGTGGTTTCGCAGTGGAACACAAACAAAGCTCAACCTAGAGAACTGGCAGTTAGAGTGATTCAATTATTGGATGCTTTAAAAAATGCAGGGGTTGACATACCGCCACCACTAAGTTTTTAGGTTAGTTGATTTTAATCATTGCCCCTCTATCTAGAGGGGTTTTTAATTGAGTTAGATGTTTTTTGCACCAAAACTTAAGGCTCACAATCCTTGTAGGCAAAGCAAAAACGCTGATTATTTGCAGCATTAGTCAGGTATAGGAGACAAACAATTTACTCCGAAAACCCAGCTTAAACAAACAGTTTGGTGCAAAAGATTAATCAATTTGGTGTCAAAAAGTGGTAAGTTTCCCGCCAAGTTTCGCAAATATTTGATGCAAATTAGGAGGTAAAGAAAATTGGTATGCACATTGCAGAAAATACTTAACCGAGAGTTGAGGCAGGTTTATGAGGCTTTCATAGGAGATAGAGTTGCAGATACTACATGGCGAACTGTAAAGTGTTTTATTACAGAAACAGGGTTAGACCTAAACTCAAATAATCTTCACGAATACGCACTTCTTAGAAAGCGATACCCCAAGCTATCACTAACACCACTGGAATTTAGAGCTTTATTAGTGGCAGTTGATAAAGCTAGAAATTTACTACCTCAGTTTATAACTGGTGAAGAATTTATCAGATTACTGATTACTCAGGGAATTAGACCAGACATCTCGACAATTTATAGATGGTTTAAACAAGCTGGTTCTAAATACAACAAATCAACCTCTTATTCAACTGAGATAATGTTTGCTGTGATTTATCGAGCAGTTGTTTGGAAATTCATTGATACAAGGAAGAATAGAAACAATGGCTAGTTTACCATCTGGAGTAAGGCGAGTTTACAACTCTCTCTACAAGCGTAGAGTTACTAGCGGTAATTCTTATACTCCTACTCCTACACAGATTAAAGAGTATTTTGATTCTCAAGGTTTCAATGTTGAGAATATTACTGATGAACAATTCAATCAGGCTGTTAACCATTTTTCTAAAGGTGAATTGTCTTTAACAACTCAGCAAGAGTCCACCCTATTAGAGAGCCAGTCTGTTGCCGAAGTTTCCCCGGTTGTAGAAACTGGCGTTTTGAATCAGGATGATATGAACGAAAGCGATAATATACCTGAGTTTGGTCTTGTTCTGACTGAGCAGCAGTTAAAAGACATAGTGACTACTAAAGCCGTGGAAATGTCACTTCAGTTATCCACTTCTGATATTGAGTATGTAGCTGGCCAAATTGATAGTATTGACACCACATTAGATGATGTTCTCACTCAAACTGAAAACTTATTGTGTGCCTACGCTGACCATAAAAAGCAAGAAGGTATACAAAAAATCGATGCAATGTTTGGGCGGGTTTATAACCATGTTCAGTCTAACAATGAGGATACATCGCAGTATATCTCTAGAGGATTGCAGCAGTTTGGGCGTGATGTAGAGCAATCACAACAAGACTTTAAAAGCTCAGTCTTTAATACTCTCGAACGCCTTAAAGTTTCAAGCAATTCAGCGTAGAGTTGCACTGCTAATCGTTGCATTTCTCTGGCTAATGATTGGGTGCAGTTGGAGCGTAAAAATGATGAGCGATCGCTACTCCTATCGTCAAATCCAACAGTTGAAAAAATATCACAGACAAACTGAGGTATGGAATGAATATAAAAAACCACATGAAAACTAAAGGTAGACGCATCCAATCCAGGATGCAACGTACCTTTGGAATTGACCCAGCTTTTTTAATTAAGTGCTGTGAAGGGGACGAAACATCACTAAAAAAATTAGGGCAGATGGGGCGTGAGGGGGCATTGATTACTAAACTCATGCCTAAAGTTCAAGCAGCCGCGCTTTCAACAATTCAGGGAACGCAGGATTTAAATGTTGGTATTTCTCAAGTTATTAAGCAAGCTGCTACCTCATCAATCGCAATTGATAGAGCCTCGGCTGATGTGATGCTTGCTAATCAGCGTTATGGAAACGATCGCAAAGAACTAGCAGCATCTTTTGCTACATCTAAGCAAACTGAAGTAATCCGCCACAGTCAAACAATTGACTACATCAAGCTTAATGCTTATATTGACCAACACATGATGCACGTTGATGGCAATACTCGTCTGTTGGAAGCAAGTAATAAACCAGAGTTCCGGCAAATTGACGCTGATTTAGCAAGAAAAGATAGAGTTGCTGACCACCTACTGAAATATGGCGACATATCCCAACCTGAATTAATACCTCAGAAAAACTATCTAGGGGAAGGGTTTGTAGAATCACTAGCCAAAATTAAACGGGCAATTCTCGGATTCTAGTGAGGCAGTCGGAGTCTTCTCTGCGAGACGCTCCGCGAAGGCGGCTTCCGTCGAGTCCGAACTGCCGTTAGCGTAGCAGTAGCGACGTAGGAGCGTCACCCAAAGGGTAAAAATATAGTGTCACTATGCTGTCAGAGGAATTAGAAGAACTGAGTGAAAGTGATGAAGGTGCTGTGTATGCGTCAGATACAGCGCTTCCTAAAGACTTAGCAGAGGTTTTGCAACAAGAATTGCAACGCAGAGAAGAAACTTTACTCGTCAGAAAAAAGATTTTTACTTTTTTTGTGAGTTGGACTTTCCACGCCACAGGAGTAGCGATCGCTAAGTGGTGTTTAGTCATTGGTGGTAGTGGTGCTTTGTGGACAGCTGCAACACTGTGCTTCACTGTTGCATTTGTCCCAACCTCGTTTTTAATTTCTGGTATCAACATCAATTACATAGATGGTCAACTTCAGGTTTCAAATATGCAAAAAGCAGGTAACTTACTGGTTGGGGGAGTAACTGCTAGCATTACAACTTACTTAGCAGTTAAGGATTATCAAATACTCTACGATTTGTCCAATCAAACCATAGTTCAGATTTCAGAAGATATTAGGACAATTCAAAAACAGTACCCTCAAACTGATCCGTGGCTGTCAATTGTTATTGCTGGGGTTTTATTCTTTGGAGCAATATTTGCTCAAGGCATAGCTAATCGGAGGTAAACAGTGAGCAAGGGTGTAGGTGCAGCTGTAGAACTGGGTACGATTGGGGTTTTATTTGTAGCTGCTGTATTTTGCACCCTCTTTTCTCTTTCTAAACAGCCCTACGACCTAGTAGAGGTGAGATTCTGTCCCCCTTCTGCTAATGGGTATAACACGCCAGAACAGAAAAAACTTGATTTGGAGTATTGCTCAGTTCCTCGGTTCATTCTCCGCGAGGAATGGGACATGAGGGGGTTATTTGGTAGCCGTATTCCCGAACGTGAAGACGTGCAATTTAAGCGCTTGCTACCTACTGATAACCCTAATCAGCATTGGGCGCTAACTGGAACAGCTATAAGTCTTGGCGGGATAAGTTTGGTAATTTATACTCGTAACTCTTTGCTGCAATCCAAATATTACAGCTGGTTAGAGGACATTAAGACTACCAACTTTGAACTGTGGCAAGACAAGAAATCACAGCGAGATTTAAAAACAGTTGCTACTCAATTAAATACTCAGTTTAAGGCTGATATTTACTCGGCTGTGGACAATCAAAATAGGGTTGAGGCTGGGCTAATTTCTACTGAGAGATTAGCCCAGCAACAGCAAATGCAAGACAATCTGGGCATGACTCAGTATGAGTTGATGATTGCCGAATTCAAGAAAAAAATTGCTGAGGAGGAATTAGCTAAAGCTAAGGCCGATAAAGAAAAACAGAAAGTTCTGGGGGATAAGGAACAGAACTCAGTTTCTAATTCCAAATCAAACAAGCTTGAACTAGAAGAACAGTATCAATGGATTAACAAACTTTTGAAGTTGCCTTTTAGAGTCTTGAGTGGTGAGCAGGGTTCGGGTAAATCCACGCTTGAACGCTTAATGATTCGACTCCTCAAGGATGATGGCTGGCATATTGTCATCATTAACCCTGAAACTAATCCTGATATTTGGTCAGGTGTTCAAGTATTAGCTGATGTTGATCAGATAAACGAATTTTTTGAGGCATTTCCACAAACTATTAGAGAGCGTCAGCAACAGGCTAGGAGGCTCGGAATTGATGAGGATGATTATTTAGACCACATCAAAGATAAGAGCGGGCTAGAGGGGAAAGTGGCTATCTTTCTGATGGAAAGCAATACATACGAGGTTCACGGTGTAGATGCTGATTTATGGGCTGATTTATTAAAGCAGTCATTAACAAATATTAGAAAGTGGGGTTACACAGTATGTTTGACTGCCCATAGCGACAATCAAACAAGTATCTCTACTAAGCTGAAAGGCTTTTCCGGGATGATTGACGATGCTCCTAGAGTTGATTGCATTGCTAAAGCGGGTGTTAATGGTGAAGCAACTTCTACAGGAAAAGCACTACTCAAAATGAAAGGGGTAAGGGATAAAGAACCTCTAGAAGTTGACCTTTACAACTATCCAAAAAGTAAAAACTTTGGTACTGAACCATTAGGACAACCACCCCCATCTGCAACTAAACAAGAAGCAACAGCTACTAGTGGAGATTGGCATGAGGAGATGAAGAAATGGGTAAGCGAAACCGGAAGTCCATCATCAGTAAACGTAAAAGCAAAGTGGGAATCACTCACAGGTCACAGACTCAACGACGAGGGGCTAAGAGAATTAATGAAATATCTGGGACTTTAAACTGGGATGCTCGTTATGGAGATATTAAGAAGTACAAAAAACAATGTGCGATCGCTCATCAATCTGCAAAGGGCTTGTGCTGTGTGTGCCTCGTTCGTCCCTCAGAACAGTTACATCATGCTAAATATGGGTGCGATGAAATTGGTTTAACAGTATTTCCAGTCTGCTCTACTTGTCACGATAATGTGTGTCATTCCTCTTTGAATTGGAACAAAGATAAAAGTAATCCTGTTTGGGGCAATCAAAATACATCGGATTTTACTGAGCGCTTAAAACTTGGTTATCGGCTTTTATATGGTGGGATTGAATGAAACTTCTCTGTAACTTTCTCTGTTCACTTGGGAAAAATATAACTAGCTTTCAATTTCCTTTTTTATGACAACTACATTAGACCTATCAAAATTCCTGTACTGCCGTAATTGCGAAATGAAAACTCATCATTACAGAGATTTAAAATATGATTGGGGCTATAGTTGTCGCATCTGCCAAACTTGGCAGCATCAAAGCCAACTGATATCTATTCAGCAGGGTTATGCAGCTAAGGCAATTATTGAGGCGATAGGCAGTGAATATATTAGTTATTGTGATGGCACATTAGAACAGTTTATCGAAGCGGCTGAAGCTCTAGATATGGAATATGATTATCAAAAAACTGATGATGGATATGATTTTAAAGCATGGTATCCAGGCGATGAAGATAATGAAGCCAAGATACAGCTGTAAGCAAGACGGCAGCTAGAGCAATACCTACGGCGGGAAACTCGCTTGTGATGATTGGTATCTATTATCCTCTAAGAAAATGAAAACTAGAACCATAACAGCTAAATTTAGATACTGCAACTCTGGTAGAGAAGAAGAAGAAACTGTAAATATCATATTTAGTGATGAGGATGATAAATATGTAATTTGCAAGCCCTATGTGGTGGAGAAAGGGCAAAGATTAGTCTTTGACAAAGAAACAAATGAATTCTTAGTGAATGACTAGGCGTAGTTTATCGGCACAGGCGATCGCTCCTTATCCTCTAAGAAAATGAAGGAGTATTCACATACCTTGTAAAGGTATAATATAAAAACTGCAAGTACTTAAAAACGATGCAAACACTACCACTAGAACTTGAACTAGCAGTATCTCAAATTGCTGCACAGTACTATCCACACAGGCGGTTCAAGCTAATTTATAAAATCGTAAATAATTTTATTGATATCGAATTCCAAGGATACTATACAGAGGAATTTGTTAGCTCACGCAACCGCCCATCAAATCCAACTGATGATTTTTACCGTAATAAAAAAATAGATTTCACAGTTGGTTATGGAAACAATCGGCTTTCCCTATCTGCATGGTGGCGAGGAGCGATATTAACTTTTGATTACAATACTAAATATTGGAGCAATGAAGATGGAGAAAAAATTGCTTGTCCCTATCCAGATGGTGAACAATTCGAGCAAATTGCAGCAGCACTCTACCCCTTGCTACAGCATCATTACTAATTAAAAGAATAAGCCGATACCTGCGGGGGGCTGCGCTTACGCTAACTTTTTCTGGTGCAGACACACACTACTCGCGTTCGCTTGTAAATTGCTCCTTGGTGATAGGTGAAAGAGTGTTGCGCGTCTATGAAAAGGTTCTAGTTTTCTGGAATTCGCTATCTAGGCGGTGTAGTCCTTATTAGAACAGCGACTTATGAATAACTTCTATTAATAGCCCTTGGGGAATATAACCCCATCAAAAGCCCAGTCATCGTAACTGGGTTTTTGGTTTAAGTGCGATCGCTCTTAAGTGATCGGATCGCACCCCCAACTTACGTATAATTAAACTGCGGCTTGACCAATTGTAATACGAATAGCAGTGCAAAAGCCTATTCTTCATCATTGCCGTATGTCACACAAGGACTATCAATTACAATTGCACTTTGGAATGAATTACAGAAAATGGCGGTTGAACAATTAACCCCAAACTCGTCAGGGTGAATGCACTGTATGGCTCCTTCTACGTTGATATGAAAAGCACAGTCATTGCAAATAGTTTTAAATAGCAATGGTTGACAGTCGATTGAGTCGGACATCAGCTAAGGAATGAGTTCGCTATCGGGGATGATAATATTTTAAATTTGCAGCATAACTTAATATATAGCGTTGGGCAATCGTCTGGTGGAGCAAGCTTATCGCCCTCATTAATCGAACTCTCCAAAAAAGTTAACCAAGAGAAAGCAACAAGGTGAAACAATAGTGTGAAACTCTTCATCCTACTTATCAATGCTCAAATTTACGCGCTTTCACTTCGCCATTATTAGCAGTGCGTTGCTTTCATTTACAATAAGTGCTGGTGTACCTGCTGCCAATGCCCAATCCCAACAATGTGAAGCTGAATCCGTTTCAATTTCCCGCAGTGGAAAAATAGCCACGGAAATTACATTTGTCAACCAGCGAAGCACACCAGTAAGATTATATTGGCTTGATTACTCTGGTCAACGGAAGTTTTACGCCTTAATTCCTCCAAATAAGAGAATTACTCAAAGCACCTATGTAACTCATCCTTGGGTAATTACTGGTACTAAAAATAACTGTCTGGGTGTTTATTATCCTGATGGACAACCGCGCATAGTAGAAATTCTCTAACGCCCCAAAGCGATGCAAAAGGCGGCAAGCTACGCACTCCCTCTACTCATCATCATCTGGCAAATACAAAGCGCTGCTATCAGTTGGTCTAGCATGGAGATACATTTCCTCAAAACCTCGGCAGCACTGTACCGGTTCCTGCATCCTTCTTCACTCTTACATACCCCTTGGTAGTATCGCTCTTGCTATGTCCCAACTGGTCTTGCACCTGAAAAAGCGGTTTACTCTCCACCGCCCTCGTTGCATGAGAATGCCTTAGCCAGTGACACGAAAACTTCACCTTCGCCACCTCAGATATATCCTGAATCAACTTTTTAATTGCCCGATCGCTCAACGGCAATCCCCTTTTTGCTGGGTCAGGTGAGATATTGGCAAACACGGGCATCTTATCACTAGCCATCCCCCGGTACTTTTTGAAAACGAGCGAAGTCTGATGGTCTAAGCCAATCTCCCGGTACTTGCCACCTTTGCCTCGGAACTTAATCGTATAGTATCCCCGGTTTCTATCCTCTGGTGTCGCGTCGGGATACCACTGGAAATTATGCCAATATAACCCCGGATAATCTTCCTTGGGTTGGCCCGGTTCATCACCCGGAACCGTCACGCGACCCACTTCACCAACCCGCATCCCACTGTAAAAAATCAAACTAAAAACTAGCCAATACTTACCCCCCAACTGCTTGGCTGCATCAGCTAGCTTCTTCATCTCGAAATCTTCTAGATACCGCTCTGCCTTCGGTAAATCACTGAAATTATCGTAATTTATAGTACTTGCAATATTCCGCAAAAAATAGCCAATACTCTCCCCGCTCCCATAGCTCCACAGCGATCGCAATATCAGCACTCGGTTACTTTTAGTATAAGGGGAAACCTCACCCCAGGAAGCAATAAACTCAAGTAATAATGGTTGCTGTAGCAATCTTAAATCAGGTATACCTGATTTACGTACCCAATCGAGTAATTTTTGACCAAATCGATAGTATTTTCGCTTGGTTTGTTCACGGTTTTGACTTCCAGCCCAAGCCAAAATTAATTCCTCATCATTACCCACCGCAGGCGTGCGGTAATAATATTGCCGAATTATCTCCTCTACCAATTCTGGAGTTACTTGAGCCTTCGTGTTTTTAATTACACTTGGTTGGGGAGTAGGAGGCAGAATTTCGACCTGCGCCACCTCAATATTAGTAATATCCATCTAGGAAATAAGAATTACACGATGATAAACATATAGCTTCCTGGAAGCGCCGTTTCAGGAAGCTTTTATATTCTACGACAGCGCCGTGGATATACTGCCCGCTCTCTGCGTCAATAATTCCCGAAGCCTGCACAAAAGTAGCAAGCTCTCCTCCTGGGTGAAAGCCCAAAACACGGCGGACGATTCCCGAACTCTTTTGTGCTTGAATCACCAATCCCTGATATGTTGATAGCATTGCTATCTACTTGATATCGATAGCTGTTGCTATCAATTGCGATATCACTATGCCTGACGAGAACAAACCCAGCGAGATGATCCGTGTACCCACTCCCCTGATTCCAGCAGTTAGGGAGTTATCCCGGCTGCACCGACAAGGACGAACAAGCGAGTTGCTTCACTCATTGGATGAATTAATACTGGCGTTGGACAGTAACAGTAGAAGCGCCAACCCTACTTTCCAAACGATATTAGCTATTTGCTCACGACTGGATAAGCTGGAATCACAGAACTTCGGTGAATCTAATAGCAACGAAACTGGAGCAATCCATAATCTCGCCGATTTAGAACAAAAAATTGAGGGGATAACAGCCCGAATGACACAGTTTACCGAGGCGATTATTAAAATTCAAAATCATCTCAACAACCAACCAAGGCGGCAGAAGAAATCGTACAACAACAATTCATCCTATCAAGGGCATACTCCGCGAATGCAACCATTAACCGAAGAAGGTTTGGCTTCAAGACTTGGTGTTAGTCAAGAAACTGTACGCAAGGAGCGAATTAATCTGCCACCACCGCTTTTTGTGGCATGGTGTAAGGGCAAAGATAGAGCAGGGTTAGGGTGGGAATTTAACGAAAATACAGGGTTATATCATCCGGTAAGTTAGTATTTTGATTAATTTCAAGAATTTCTGAATTTACACTGATTCGTTCGTCTTTTTGCGATGTCTGCGACGGGCTGCGCCTACGCCCTCTTCAATTTCAAGGGAACGCGAGTAGTGTCCGCACCAGAGGAAAGTAGGACGGCAGCAAGCTACGCTCTTGTAGTCAAAAACTGGAAATCGCCTCAAAAATGATGATGATTAAATTAATCTCCGATAGTATCTAAAATTTATGCGTTTAATCAAACGTTTTCAGGCTTTGGCTGTTGCCACTGGGCTAATTGCTCTATTGGGGTGTTCGCCAGCACCAAGCCAGGTGCCAACATCAACAATAGAAAAACCATTGCAGGCAACGCCGATTGTACCTACTAAACCCTCAATAAGCGCTAACCTGCTTTTGGGAAATCCCAGCAATGCGATCGCTCTGGTGGATACTCCTGATAATTATCTGCTGGTTAAAACACAATATGTAGTCTCTTACAACCGAAGCAAGGGAACTCCCAACTGGGCAAGCTGGCAGTTAAATAAGTCATGGCTAGGGAAAGCAGAGCGTCAAGATAACTTTCGCCCTGATAATACTTTGCCTGCGGGTTGGGTGCGGATAACTCCTTCTATGTACTCTGGTTCAGGATATGACCGAGGACATATTGTACCTTCGGCAGACCGCTCTCTGACGGTAGAGGATAATTCCTCAACTTTCCTCATGACCAACATGATGCCGCAGACACCGGACAACAACCGGAACACTTGGGGGAATTTAGAAGACTATTGCCGAGAACTGGTAAGCCAGGGAAAAGAACTGTATATCGTAGCTGGGCCTTTTGGCAGTCTTGGCGAACCCCTTAAAGGTAAGGTGACAGTTCCCAAATCAACTTGGAAGATAGTTGTCGTACTAGATAATCCTGGCTCTGGACTTGATGGTATTACTGCAAGCACCCGTGTCATCGCGGTGAACATACCCAACGAGCAAGAAATCAACAACGATTGGAGAGCTTACAAAGTAAGTATTGATGAATTAGAAAAATTCACAGGATATGATTTTCTCTCTAATGTTTCGCCAAACATTCAAGAAGTTATTGAAAGTAAAGTAGATAATTCGTAAACAGGTCAAGTTTCAACAACTTTTGTGGACAGTCCGATACTGTCTCCCGATAGAGCTTGACCAATAACATAGACATCAATCTCTATTTCCCCAAGGCGATATACCTGCAAATTGCTCAGGTTTTCTTTGAGTGTTTGCACAAGAGTTTGAAATCGTTTTACGGTTGCTTTCTCTTCTTCCTCATGCCAATCTTCTTCTGTCGTTGCCACTTGAAAAAAATCGTCAATCCCCACAATTTTAATGGGTGTATCTTGAGGATGATTTGTTTGTTGTACAACTTTTTGGGGTGTCGCAAGTGCAATACCTTCCCACAAAAAAACTTCAAACGGGTACTCAGACTCACTCATCATGAGTAAACCATTCGTTGCTGTACGAAGCTGATCTAGGATTTCTGAATTAGTTTTGGTCATAAGCACTTAATAGAGCGTAGTTTACTACCGCAGGCATCGCAATAAACTATATCATCCATCTATCTGCTTTTTTAGGCAGTATTGGTGGATTTTTACTCATACTTTTTACTTCTATCGGTACAAGACAAATAACTAAAAATGGTGCAATTTAATAATAGTGCAAATATAGGAAATTATGGACGCTGCTAAACGCCTTGCTACTCTAAATCGCATCCGCAAACTCAGCCGCTTGATGGACACATCAATACGTATCCCTTTAACGGGTTTTCATATTGGAATAGACCCAATTATCGGTTTGATTCCCGGTGCAGGTGATTTAATCAGTACAGCGTTTTCAGCTTACATCATATTTTTAGCAACCCGCTTTGGCATCCCACAGCGAGATTTAGCCAAAATGATTTTTAATGTAGGTTTAGAAACAGTCGTTGGTACTGTGCCTTTAGTAGGTGATTTATTTGATGCTTTCTATAAGTCCAACATTAGGAATTTAACAATTTTGGAGCAACATTTGACAGTGGTTGAACCAGAACTTAAAGAAGTATCTGATGAACTTTACTCTGGTAAGTTCAGCCAAGTCTGAGGAGGCATATTTAAAGAAATTGCTCACACGCTATCATCCATCCACCCACATTCAGGGCAATCCCAATGCACCCGCGCCGTGTAGTCGCGGTCAAACTCATATCCGCATTGAGGGCATTTGCCAGTAAACATAGGATGGGTATCTAGCAGCTCTAGCTGTTGCTGTTGAGTCAAGCGCTGTTGTGGTTGCAGTATTAATTCACCGTTGTAGTAGCTTGCCCCCTCCGGTTCCCACAGTTCTGCTGGTTCGGCGTTGGGGTCTTCTCGAAAGTCTAGGCAGCTATCACCGTCTACCCCATCAGGGTGAACGACACAGACTATGTGGGGATTGTGTGAGTAGAGGAGACAGCGATCGCACTCTAGTAATTTCGGCATAGTACCAGTGTACTGCTTTGAAAAAGCGATCGCTCATTTGCGCTTTTCCTCTAAGAATTTTTTATGGGCGATCGCAAGAGAAGTGCAACTTTTCCTCTTTGAATACGGTATTTACTTATAGTTTTCCTCTAAAAGAGCGCCGTAGGCATCGCTTGAATTGCTGCAATTCGATGTTGTACTCTGTTTTTAGAGTTCGGGCTTGCAGATGAACATAGGAATAATCGAGCCAAAAAGTAGCGGGTTTTTAGAAGTGATGCCGGAGGGTGAAGGCAGCGACTATTGGCAGATTGCCGCCGTACACATCAATGGTAAAGCTTTCTGCCCTAGCCCGAAGCTTTACCGTTCAGGACAGGTGGCATTAGCAGTGGCTGCACAAATTTATGATTGGATAGCTGAACACGAACACCAAATCAATGATGAGGCTTGCTACTGCTCTGTTTTGAAGCTGACCCTGTGGCAGCAACCGAAAGTATCTTAATAACTACCCCACACAGTTTAATTCCTCCCACGAGTGCGATCGCCACTCATCAGCATTTACAAGTGTTCAGGTAGTGTGGATAACAGAGGAAACACAGCAAAATACCAGCATCACAAGTAATTGATTATACATTGTATAATAGAGGTATTATTTTTACATTATTTGTGAGGAACTGAAAAAGGTTGTATGAAACTAGTTAAAAAAATTTTAGCAATATGTTTTCTATTATTTGGTATTCCATTTTCTGCTGTGATGATTCTAGAAATTCTCAATCCCAAAACTCCCGCTCAAGAAAAAGAAAATGATATTGCTGCTTTAACTATTCTTACTATTCCATCAACCATTTTAGGAGGCTGGTTGAGTTGGTCTTTAGTACAGCAGAATCGAAAGGAAAAAGAATTCCTTCTAGAATCAGAACAAAAGCGTCTTCAGTTAGTATTCTTAGAATTAATTGAGCAAAATACTGGCAGAATAACGGTATTGCAACTGGCGAAAAATGCGGAAATATCAACCCAGTTAGCTAAACAATATTTAGATGAGAAAGCCAAAGAACTTAATGCTTCTTTTGAAGTAAATGAAGAGGGAAATGTTTTGTATCATTTCTCTTGATAACCAGTGTACTGCTTTGAAGCAAGTGATAGCGTAGCGTAAAGCCTGCGGCATAGCAACTCTTAGAGACGCTACTCGCGTTCGCTTAGAGCGAGTATTCGAGCGTCTACCTGCGGTTCAAGAAGCCTACGCTCCAGGGGTGCAACGTTTCGGTTCCAAACAAGAGTGAGCGCTTTCATCTGTATTTATTCTGCTGCAAGGGTTCTTGGGCGATCGCAGTCTGGAATTTTATAACAACAGCTTAACAGCAGGCGATACAAAAGAGATTGTATATCTTTTATCACTTGCCGAACAGTTTATTAAGCACATCAGCTAGACGGTAGCCTGCCAAGCTCATCCGACGTTCTGCTATTGGTTTGGCGGTAGCAGCATAATTTGGCGGTAACGGCTTTCCATCATTTTTATCACTACTGCCAGAAAGCTTGCCATTAAGATATGCTTTTTGTTTAGCGATATTAAAACTCTCTAATTTTGCCCAATTATTAAATTGAGTTTCTCTTAATTCTGGCAATTTACTGCGTTGATAGTCGGCTCTTATCTTGGTTGCGGTGTTGCGAACAGTTTGAAAATTTTCTGAGCCTAGTATGAGGTCATCCCAGAATTTATGCAAACTAATTGTTTGACTATCTGGTTTAACTCTAATATAAAAACGTGTACCGCCTCTATCACCTTCTGGTTCTGGATACTGATCAGTTATTAATTTGGTGGTATGTAGTGGCTGATGCACATCTCCTAATAAATGGAATAGCCAGCATATTGCAACTGCTTTTTCGCTGTTACTAGTAGCACTACTTTGAACAATATCAAGATTTTTTTGAAAAGCATAGATAATATTTTCTTCACCGGGAATTTGACGAGGAATTGAATTTGAAGAACTGCCTGGTTGATAAGGAAAATTTATGTAGTGCCAAGTAGGGTGATCAAATGTTTGATTGCCACGAGCTTCATCTGGCCATTTTGCCGCCCACATAAACAAGTACAAGTTTTTATTTTCAGCAGAAATATTAGATTGTTTGAGGGAATTCCACTGCTGCTCAAATTTAGAGTATTCAGGGTGTTCTTTTAAAATGGCAACCATTTTCTCAATTACTTCTTGATGATTCTGCCAGAGTTCACTGTAGGCGATCGCTCCTGAAACAATGTGTCCAGCCTTATTCCAAGCAAAAGCTGGGTACTGCCAAATCAGAATTGTTGATAATACTGTTAATAAAGAAAACTTAGCGAAAGAGTGTAACTTCAGCATAAAATTCTTTGTTAGAAAATACAGCTAAAGTATAGGTTGCATTCAGGTAAGTTAGGGTTAAATTTGCATGAAAAAAATAAATCACCCTACACAATACTCATATATTTCAATAAACAGAGCTGTACATTAACGAGTTTAAGGGTGCGATGCCACCGGCTCATGATGGGTACGCCATCGCACTCTTTGATTTTCGGTGCATAGCAAGTGTACTGCTTTGTCACAAGCGATCGCTTCCTCTAATAATTTTTAAGTTACTTTCTTTTTCGCTCTTGCATTTCTTGCTGGCGCATGGGCATAGCGTCAATTTGCTCAAAAATTGCTGCTGCCTTGACTGGTGTAGTATCACTGCGCTTAACACCACCATCTTTGCCTACCAAAATGACCTGAAAATTTTCTTTATCAACCCCAAAGCAATTTCGCAACTTGACAGCAGAAGATTCATCTATTGGCTGTCCGTTGGCATAGCTTTTATCTGTTGCCAAAACCTGAACGAGAACTAAATCCCGGTCTGTAAAACCGTTTTGGTGCTGGTTAAATAACTGCATCTGTTGCTGATAGCTATGGTTATGAAGCGTCGGTGCAAACACTAGTAACACGCGGTTTTGCCATTTTTGGGAACTAAGGTTAAATGAAGACATTTTGATGGCATGGGTTGAACTTGGGACAGTACCAGCAATGCTGACTGGTGACACGGCTGTACAGGCGGTGAGGGTCAGGGCGATTAATAGTGACTTTTTCACTTCGGGGGTTGAGATGAGCGTTCCATCATCTCAAACTATCATTAATTTTCCTTCTCTGACTCTATCCGGTGATGGTGATTGAATAAGTGTGATGCCTACCCGCAAGAGCAATCGCTATAAGAATAGCGCCAACCTAAATCCAGGCAGGCGCTATTCTTTTATTTAAATTCAGGGAGAAAATATAGTGAAATGAATTCCCTGATTTTTACGATTAATTAATTCCAATTTAATTGATTACACAGCACTGCGACGATTTAGCAAGTTCCACAAAAATACAGCGACAATTGCACCAAGAACTGCTACTGCAATACCGGGAATGCTAAGACTAGGAGCTGCTAGAGCTAAGGTTCCCGTACTAAAGAATACACCTAAACTACCGCCAACAAAAGCACCGATGATTCCTAACAAAATCGTTCCTAGAATCCCACCACCTTGATGACCGGGGTAGATAGCTTTTGCAATAGCACCAGCAATTAGACCTAAAACAATCCAAGCAAGAATATTCATTGTTTTAATTTGATAAACGTTTTTTATGCAACAAATACACAATAGCAATCCCAACATTGATATTGAATCTACCAGCAGAATCAACTATTAATAGCCTTGAGGATGAATGCTGTTACTTCTAGTGATATACCCCCTAATTGAGATGGATAATAAATAAAAAAGCTCCTAGTAGGTCTAAAACTGGGAGCTAATAAATTCATTGCTTGATAATTGCAGTATATATATTTTTAATGATTTATCTCATCTACTTTAAGAATTAAGCTAAGTTTGAAAGTCGAATATTAATTTGATAAGGTGAAGGAGTAAATGGCCTGTAGCTGCGACCAATGTTTAAGATGTCATCAATTGCTGGCTTGCTCCCATTCGCCACCGTTACAACTACCTTGGCACTAGCAACAATTATTTTCTATCCATCAAAAAGTCTGTCACAAATACCAAACGACGGGCGCAACACAGTTCCCCAGGCAGGTTGTCTATCTGGGTATCCTGATGGCACATATCAAGGTTCGCGCCCGGTTACGCGCAATGAATTCGCTGCTGGATTGAATACGTGCCTAAATCAGCTAAATCAACTTATTCCCGCTAACAGGGCGGATTTAGCAACGAAGCAAGATTTGGAAA
This sequence comes from Nostoc sp. UIC 10630, assembly GCF_010747425.1. Lineage (NCBI taxonomy): Bacteria > Bacillati > Cyanobacteriota > Cyanophyceae > Nostocales > Nostocaceae > Nostoc > Nostoc sp. UIC 10630. Next base: position 82,697 of record NZ_JAAGOG010000001.1, on the reverse strand, counting down.
TTTTGCTCAAACGACAAAGGGAATTAAACCAACAACTTCGAGAACTCAACGAGCGAGTTGATACCCCACCTGCTACAAAATAAGTATTCGACAGCAGTTAGTTTATGCGATGGCGGAAGCGCCCTTTCTGGTGGCATCGCTCCCACTTGGGCCAGAACTGAAAAACTTATCACTCCCCATCCTTAAGCTCTAACTGATAAATCCGCATTGATGGATGTTCGTCCATCATCCGCCAGTAATACCCAGTAGGCGGCGACGATACCCTACTACCACAGCGATACAAGAAAACTGGTTCACAGGAGCGCATAGCTTTTTTTATCATCTGCTCTCTTGCGGGATCTGGGTTCTCGCTGTTGTACCAAATTAGGTGTGACTTTCCAGAATATCCAGCATTCAGCAAACTAGCAAATAGCCATTCCATCAGTGATTGAATTTGCTCTTGAGGGACACCGCAGGCTTGTTGCCCGTAGTTATCAATTGTTGGCTGGGCTGGTTTGGGTTTGAGGAAGTTTAAGAATTTCATGGTGGTGATAAACGCAACTATTACCAGGGTTCCCATTTGTTGAGGTGCGTTGCCTAGCTTGGGCAAGAAAGTGCGATCACTATTGAGGTACAACTTTTCCTCTAAGAATTTTGGGCATCGCTGGAATGTTTTTTCATAACATCAACTTTTTGCCATTGCTCCGTGTCATTGCTTTCCCATTTTCACAAGAGGAAAGGAGCGATCGCCTATAGCCTTGCTACTAACTTTGAGCTAATTGTTCTATCAGTTGCAGTAGGTTTTTTTCAATTTGCCCAAGGGCAACGGTTGCAGAGGTTTTATCTATATCGTGAACTAACCAGTATTCAATCACATCTGCCCAGTGGGGAAAGCGTTCATTCATTAGTGGACGGTGTTCTAATTCATCTAGGGCTATAACTCTAGTGGCTGACTGAAAATCCTGCTCACTGGCTGGCAGTGGAAACCGTTCATCATCTGGTAGGTTCACCAAGCGCACTGCTAAAGCTTCAAGCGCATACTGGGAAATTGCCCCCACATTGTTGATACCCCGCTCAAGTGCTAACCCTCTGGAATCAGCTTGCCAATCTAACCCCTGCTTAGTAGCTAACCAATTAAATAGATGTTCAGCATAGCGGCTGCGGTAGTAGTTGCCTGTACAAAGGAACAAGATTTTATTCATTGAGTTGACCAAATGATTTTCAGTAAGCCTACGGGCTTTGTACTGGTAAATAGGGTAATTTGCAAGATATCCAGGCTACTTTTCACTCTCATTAGATGGGTGCGATGGGGCGATGCCGAAGGTGGGCGGGTACGCCATCGCAATTACAATGACACTCAAATGGCTTTTGTTTACTGCATCGGTATGAAAATTAGAATAATTAACATCAATATTACAAACCCATTAAACAAAAAAATTATGGAATTATCTTTAAGAAAATTTCTTCTATATTTACCAAATGGTATTTGAATATTAATATTCTGACTATTTTCTAGATATGTATTTTGTATATACTCTAGGATGTTGGTAGAGCGTTCAACATGATTGAGTTGAACCTTTCTGTATAAGTCAGAACTTACGCAACTGGCACAAATAGCGGGCAGGGCGTAGCCCTGCCACATGACAATTTAAATCAAACCAAGCACATAGGAATACTTGGGCGTTTTAGTTGCTGAATTAAATAATTAGAAAGCAAATTATGCTTGATTTGATAAACAGTTTGACCAGTTTGATAGGCTAAATTCTTTAATCTAACCCAAACTAACATTGCACAAGCAATATGATTTCTTTGGAGCCTAGCTTTACGGCACTGACAAGATTCAATGCCAGTTAATTGTTTAATTTCTCTGTGAAACTCCTCGATTTTCCAACGAATTTTACACACCTCTTGTACAACATCCGTGGAACTTTGCGATAAATCGTTAGTGGCGATATAATCCGTTCTGTTGGTAGAAACAGTAACCCGGAATAGTTTCACTTTTTTCTGCGCGGGAAATCCTTTAATTTTTATGATTTTACCACATTCTAACTCTTCATGACTCCATTCTAATAATTCAATACGCTTATATTTTTCTTTGGCAAATGTATCATCAACTAACCGATTATTTTTTAAAGGGCAATAATAAATTTTTTCTAAACTATCAATATAAAGCATTAAACTATGTACGGCATACCATGTATCCATCAAAACAGTATCAAATGGTAAAAGCTTATGATATTCAAGGTTTTGCAGCATATCTTTCACATGGTCTATCTTGGTTTTACCATCGACATCAGGATTAAAAATGCGGTAATCTATTACCCAAAATCTTTGAATAGTAGGGTTGACATACACGCAACTAACTACACCAATACCTTTGAGGACACCATGCTCATTACCACTATATTGTCTCCTAACTATTTCTATTTCTTCAGAATATCTTTTATCTAAAACGCTATCATCAAATATTATGTAACCATTGGTATCAGGCTCAACTACCTCTTTCACGTTATCCCATAGTAACCGAGGTGTTAACTTTTCTCTTTTCAAATAATAGTTAATTGCATCATGGCTAATAGTCTCTAAATGCTCTGCCAAATTGGTCATCGTATAATTAATTTGACTACTTAATAAGTATTGGCAGTAATTAAGTTTAGTAAATCTCATTACCGTAAGCAAAATTTATCTCATACAACCTCTACCTATTTTCTCATGAATATTTCATGCTTTACTTCCAATACACCGACTTTTATTACGAATACAAGGCTTTCGGAATCAGATTTAAATAATACCTATGTACTATCAATTAGTGATCGCTCTGTGCCAGTTGCGTAAGTCCTGTAAGTAATCAAGGATTCCAAAAAGTATAGTGGCAACTATTCCAATATATAAAAATGCTTTGTTTTTGTATTGAAATGTAAAACCAACAAGAAGAGATACTAAAGTAATAGACCAACCTTTAATGGTAAATTGAGTAGAATCAAGATTACTAATTCTACTTTGGTCTACTTCCAGAGTCTTAATTAAAATTTCATAAACCTCATTTGATTTCATAGTTTCAACACTCAAATAACTAAGTTTTAAAAAGTAAAATTACCCTTAATAGTGAAATAATAAACTAATATGCCTTGCTGGTACAGGAGATACAGCGATGACCTACACCATGCACGAAGCTCAAGAAGTGGCAAAGCTGGCTGCTGCTGACATCGAGGCTTGGCTTTACTCCAAACCAGAAACTATTAGCGTTGTTAATGTTGAAAATGACCCAGAGTTTCAACGCAGAGATATTGACCTCATCTGGAAAACGCACAGTGGCGAAATTTTGATTGAGATTAAGGGCGATAGGTGGAATAAAACTCGTAACTTTTTCTTTGAAACCCACAGCAACCTAGAGAAAGGAACCCCCGGCTGCTTAATGTACACTGAGGCAGACTGGCTATTTTATTACTTTGTCAACACTCGCCAACTGTATAAGCTACCTATGCCAAAAACGCGAGAGTGGTTTTTGATTACCATGAAGCGGTTTCGGGAGCGCTCAACTACAACACCCGTAGGAAGCAGTCACTACACAACTGTGGGGCGGCTTGTGCCGATTACTACGGTGATGATGGAAGTGGCGGGGATTAAGATGGAGCAGCTGTAGGGTGGGAGGGGGCGATGCCTACGGCGGCAAGCTACACCTGTCTACTACATTTCCTCTAAGAATTTTGGGCGATCGCTCTGGCAATAGAAGTGATAGTATGCGTTGCTGGTACTGGAGATGGAGCAGATGTAGGGGTGCGATCCGCGCAGCTTAACGAAGTTATGGCATTCTATACCTTACCTTTTCAGTTGAACAAAACTGCGTTGAATCTTGTTGAGCCAAAAAAATTTCCGAGTATTCGCGGAGAGCGCACCAGTCTTGATGTAGTTAAAATATGTCAGATGATATATCAAGTGTTACATCAAGTTTATTATTTGAGTTCAGAAGCTAGATGGTCACAAAAAAGCCCCTAGTCATCACCCAGCCAGAAGTTGGCAAGCTCATTCGTGAACTCAGGCTTTTGACTGGACTAACACAAGAACAGTTTGCAGCTACTTTAGGTGTCACTTACCCAACAATCAACCGTTGGGAAAATGGGCGCTCTAAACCGTCGCCTTTGGCAATGGAAAAGATTGAGGCGCAACTGCACGAGATGGGCGATCAAGGTAAGGATTTGTTGGAGAAGTATTTGGCAAATTAACCTATATCCCCAGAATCTTTGGAATTTGTAATGTTAAAAGCGGTAATTTTGTAAGGATGATTATCTATTTTCTGGAATGTTGTGAACGTTTTTTGCAGCAAAAATAATTCTATAAGACAAAGAATATACAAATAATTACTATTATTATGTCAACAGAAAAACCATCAATTAAAGTAACCGATATTGCCGAATATATTCGTTATAAATCTTGTGATCGCCGATTTAAGTTAAAGTTAAATAAATACGAAATTGCTAAACAAATTCCCTTTTCGGAGTTAATTTTTGCTACTTCTTTAGACCCAATTTTAAAGGAAGAAGGTTACAGAAGAGAGAAAGAATGGGAAACTTCACTTCAAAAAATGGGGTTATTTAACTTAACTCAAGTTAGTCAAAATTCAAATTCAAATCAACCAACTGATTGGAATGACTTTGTTGAAGAGTTAAAAAAATTGTCAGTTGGACAAAAAGCTTATGGACGAGAAATCTCCATAAACGGAAATTTAGGTGAATTTAATATCGGTGGACAAATAGATTTTGCAATTATTTTCTGGGAACAAGATGAACCAAAATTGCGATTAGTTGAGTGTAAGGCATCTCGAAAAGATAGAACTTATCATCAAGTGCAGGTTTCTGTATATCGATTGATTGTACGTCAGTTGATAAAAGATAACCCCATCATTATTAATAAAGTAGAACTGAAGCCTGAAAATATTGAATGTGTTGTTGTTAGAATTGATGAAAATAATAAAAGTCAAGAAATTCTTCAATCTAAACCTCTAAACCTGGATATTATAGAATCTGATATTAACCGTTTATTAGCTCTTGATGGTTCATTATATCGAATTGTACAAGTTAACTTAGCTGACTTAGATTATCAGTTAGATCAAAAATGTAGTGATTGTACATTGAGTGTTCATTGTTTGGCTGAAAGTGCTAGAGAACGCCGTTTAGAATTATTAGGAATAGACTCATCAATTGTCAATTCTTTACATAAGGCAGGTATTAATACTATTGATGATTTAGCTAATATTGATTTAACAGGAAATCAATCTATTCAAATTCAACAAGATATAAGTTTTACAGATAATTTAGAGCTACTTAAATTAAAGGCAGAAACTCGTAGACATACCCTTCCTGATGGAGATTATGATCCAAATACTTATGAAGTACAAGCACTACCAAATTATTCAGGGGGTCAGAGTCAACTTCCAGAACATATAATCAATGAAGAACGTCTGATCCGTATTTATCTTTCTGTTGAGTATGATTATGTAGAAAATAGAATAGGTGCGTTAGCTGCTCATATCACTAAAAGTAAAGGAAAATTAGATCCGAAATTTTTACAAAATGAAGATGGTAAATGGCAACCAGATCCCAATATTAAAGAATATATAGAAGAAAAACATGATGAAAATAAGTATAAAGAAAAAGAACTTGAAGGTGAAGATTTAATTGAATTCCAAACATCTGCATGGACAGGAGATTATAAAGTAGATAACGGTTCTGAAAAACAGCTAATACAGGGGTTTTTATCAAAATTAGTTGGTAAAATTGCAAAAGTAGCTAGAACAGAAAAAGCACCAATTCATTTTTATGTTTGGTCACGCCAGGAAATGACTCAACTCGTTGAGGGGTGTTCTCGCGTTGACTCTCAACTTCTAAGTCATTTGCGAGAATTACTTGGTTGTCGTGAAAGTTTGGAACAATTGATTTACTCTTGTCTTTATGATGAAGTAGATCGTCGTTATGCTTTGGGATGGACAGGAAGAGATTTAGCAGTTGTAACCTCCCTCAAGTGGTTTGGGAGACGTTACCACTGGAGACGGGAGATTAATGGACAACAGATTAATTTAGATCAGGCTTTTTCTCAAGATGTCTTTGACTTTAAAACTAATTTAGAAATAGATAATAAGCATCAATGGGCAACACCAAATTCTCAAAGTACCCGTAAACATCAGTTTGAGGTTAGGCTAAGATACTTTAATTCTTTGAGTGCAGCTTATTGGCGTGCCTTATGGAATAAACTTCCTAAACCAAACGATCCAAAGCTTACGCCAAAATTGAAGAACTCCATTGAAGGCTACAACGAAGCAAAGAAACCTAATTACTTAGAAGAATATTTTAAAGCTCGTACTCATGCTATAAGATGGATTGAAGAAGGAATTAGGTTTAAGAATTCAGATATAACTAAAGAATCTTTAATAATTGCTGATTTACCTGATTTCAGCTTAGGTATAGATGATGCTGCTCAAGCAGCTATAGATTTTTTACGTTTAGATCAGCATGTTAAAGTAACAGATTGGATTGCAAGTCATTTAATACCACCTATATATCGGATTTCTTCGGGGCGAACAATCCCCGTGAAAAATGTCAGATGGTACAGTAACAATAGGCTAAAGGCAGAAATTAATCTTGATAGATACAATATTACTGCTGAAGTTTTGCAAGCTAACTGCACCATTGATGCAGGTTCTTTCATTAGGCTCAGTCCTAGTTCTGAAAATTCACATCACGGTCAAACAATTAATCAACTTTTTAGTGGTGGAAGTACCTGCGTTGTAGAAACAATTGATTGGCATACTGGAGAAATTGAACTTGCAGTTAGACAAACAAACAGCCCAGATCGTTATCAACTCCGTGGTCGTTTTTTTGCAACTGGAGAATATATTTATGATTATGCCACTATTGATGAAAGTCCCTCAGATTTTGTAGCTGGTAAAGTTGATCAGAAACTACAAAACAGTCAAGGAAATCATGTTTGTCAATGGTTAGCTCCACAAAATCCGCAAATTCCAGCACAAACTCCTATTTCATCGAATGACCTAGAACAATATGAAAATCTACTTCAGACTTTACCACTACCAAACAGTAAAAGATTAGACGATAAGCAAATCAAAGCAGTTATCAATGGACTAAATACAAGAATTCAACTTTTGCAAGGCCCACCAGGAACTGGGAAAACAGAAACAACTGCGATCGCAACTTTTATGAGAATTATGGCACGTTGTTCTGCTGGTGATATTGTTATTATTACGGCTCATACCCATACGGCGGTGGATAATCTACTATTACGTTTAGATAGTCTTTTACCTATTTTAAACCAGCACACCACTAAATCTGGACTTACCACCCCAGCTATTCAGTTGAGTAAAGTACATTCTTCAGAAATTGAGGTTACAGGTGGAACTATACAAGACTTTTCCTCTAAATCTTGTGTTAGAAAAGTTACTCAAATGGTATCTAATAATGTATTGGTTATTGGTGGTACAACCAGTGCAATTTTGAAAATGGTAGATGAATTAAATAGTAAACCGACGTTTACTAATAAATATCCTCAACGTTTTCAAACAACTACTCTAATTGTTGATGAAGCAAGTATGATGGTATTTCCTCACTTTCTGGCTTTAGCTACATTAGTTAGAAATGATGGTGAAATTATGTTAGCAGGAGATCACCGACAACTTGCTCCTATTGTTACCCATGACTGGGAAAATGAAGATCGTCCTCCTGTTGTATTTTACCAACCCTATGTCAGTGCCTACCAAGCAATTCAAAATTTAAAAGAAAATTCAGAAACTCCAGTAGCTGATGAAGCAATTTTACGTTCTCCTTTAGATAATACTTTTCGTCTACCTTATGAAATTCGTAAACTAATTGAACCTGTATATCAAAAAGATGATATTCAACTAAAAGGCAAAGAAAAAGAGCAAAATATAGAAGAGAAAGAGATTGCAGGAACTTGGGAACAGCTTTTACAAGGAACGAAAGGACTTTATCTTGTTTTGCATTCTGAACGTGAATCAAAACGTAGTAATCAAATTGAAGTAGAAATAATCAAACAGATTCTTGATGCAGGAGGAGAACTTCCTGATAATTCTACTGCAATTCTCACGCCACATCGTGCTCAAAGATCATTGCTAAAAACAGAATTGGAAACTGATTACGGAAAGGCTGTAGATGTTATTGATACTGTCGAAAAAGTTCAGGGTGGTGAACGTGATAATGTCATTGTCTCTGCAACAGCAAGTAATCAATCAGCAATTAGTAAAAATGTGGAGTTTATTCTTAGTCTAAACCGCTCAAATGTTGCATTTTCAAGAGCTAAAAAACGCTTAATAATAGTTTGCTCTAAAACACTATTGGATTATATTCCAACAGAACTTGAAAACTATGAAGAAGCAATTCTTTGGAAAACTTTGCGTTCACAATGTTCTGAACTGATTTTTACAGAACAAATCGCTGGACACACAGTTGATGTGTTTACAAATCCTTGAAATGGGAGATAGAAGAGATAATAGTACAGCGATCGCTCTTAGTCCTGTATGCGATCGCCCCCTCCTATTCTTAGAGGAAACCCCAAATCATACTTGCTATGGCCACACTAATTCCCTCATTCAATAGCTGCTCAATGCAGATGACCCCTGGCGAGAAGAGGTTAGCGCAGCGCTTAGAGGAAAAATTAGAGGATGACTATTTACTTTGGTATGACGTGCCACTAGGTAAAAAGCAGCTGCACCCAGATTTTATCGTGCTGCACCCCAGCCGGGGTTTGTTCATCCTTGAGGTGAAAGACTGGAAGTTAGACACTATTCAAAGTATCAACCCCTCCACAGTCACACTACTTACTGAAGATGGGGTAAAGGAAGTTAAACACCCACTACAACAAGCCAGAGGTTATGCCCTAGCAGTCAACAAAATGCTAGAAAAAGACCGCGCCCTGGTGCAGCAAGAAGGTAAATATCAAGGTAAGCTGATTATCGCTTACGGTTATGGGGTCGTGTTCACCAACATCACCCGCAAAGATTTTAACAACAGTGAACTACCAGCAGTGTTTGAAGAACATTTAGTTATCTGCAAAGATGAAATGCTACCTAGCACAGATGCAGGGGAATTTCAGCAGCGAATTTGGGATTTATCGGCATATCAATTTGGCAAGACCCTTACTAGCAGCCAAATAGACAGAATACGTTGGCACATCTTCCCAGAATTACGCATTAGTGCCAAGCAGTTATCTTTATTTGATGTAGACACCACCGAAGAATCACCACAGTTGCAAATCCCCGACATTCTCAAAATTATGGACTTGCAGCAAGAACAATTAGCAAGGAGTCTAGGAGATGGACATCGGGTAATTCATGGTGTGGCTGGTTCCGGCAAAACGATGATTTTAGCCTACCGTTGTCAGCACCTTGCTCAAGTCAGCAATAAACCAATTTTGGTACTGTGTTTCAACGTTTCCTTAGCTGCCAAACTAAGGCAGGTGGTTCAAGAAGACCCAAACAAAATCAGTCGCATCAAGGTACGGCATTTTCATGGCTGGTGCATGGATTTACTAAAAAAATACAACATCCCCAGACCCGACTCTAGGGAGTATCAAGGTGAAGATTATGTAGACGAATTGGTTAACAGAGTAATTACCGCCGTCGATGCCAAATTAATACCGGCTGGCACTTATGGCGCTGTCATGCTCGATGAAGGACACGACTTTAAACCAGAGTGGTTAAAGTTGATTGCCCAGATGGTCAATCCCGAAACCAATTCATTGCTTATCCTCTACGACGATGCCCAAAACCTCTACGGTGAAAAACGCGACAAGAAATTTAGCTTTAAGAGCGTAGGCATCCAGGCACAGGGACGCACCACCATATTTAAACTCAACTACCGCAACACAGAGCAGGTGTTAAAGGTAGCCTACGAATTTGCGAAGAAAGTAATGCAACCGACCACCGGGGATGATGACCAAGTGGTATTGGTAGAACCTGCTAGTGCCGGACGGCAAGGCCCCAAACCAGACCTCATCCGTTTACCCAGTTTTCAGCATGAGGTAGATTACCTAGCCGACAGAGTGCAACAATTACACGAGCGAAATATCCCTTGGAACGAAATAGCAATTATCTACCGCTCCAAGTTTATGGGCGATCGCATCTATAACCACTTCCAACAAGCCCAAATCCCAATAGAGTGGGTAAATGCCAATAGTGACAGCCGCAACTATCACCCGGACGAACAAAGCATCAAACTCATAACCATGTACTCATCTAAAGGGTTAGAATTTCCCGTGGCTTGCATCCCAGGCATTGGTTATATGCCTGACCAGTACGGACACGGCACACCAGAAGAAGAAGCACGGCTATTGTATGTGGCGATGACACGGGCGATTGAGCAGTTGATTATGACCTGCGATCGCTCCTCAGAATTTACCAACCGTTTAGAGACAGCATTAGGTAAAGTAATTTGATTGCGATCGCTCTCCCAATTCTTAGAGGAAAAGGGAAAGCGTAGGCGTAGCCCGTCGCAGACATCGCTCATCGGAATTTACCACTCGTCTTGAGAAAGCTTTGGGTACAGTCAGTAGGAAAGCAGTTTAATTGGTAGTTACATAGCTAGCTCCACTTGATTTGAGCCGTTAGGTAACGGGACATCGCTTCTATCTATTTACACTTTCAAAACGCTCATGTCCAATGTGAACCTGCCACTCCACAACTCTAGCAGAGTCCGCTAACATCCCATCCCGCACACGGGGGCTACTGTTGACAATTGCTTGAGCCGCTTCTAAATTCTCCGCCTGAATGACCCACAGCCCCGTTCCATCATGGGGAAAAAACGGGCCACAGCACAGTAGTGTTCCTTTGTCATACTGCTCACGAAACCAAGCCAGTTGATTAAGGTCATGTTCTGGGTGAGCGTTTTTATAGTCGTAATACTCTGGAACAGTTGCGACAACAACGGCAAAAAGTTGAGACATATCCTCTTGTTTACTGAGTGATTTGGGATGATGTTCAGATTTTATAAGTATAGTTGAAGCGCGTTTACCATTGCAGTCGCATAACCCTTGCTTTCAGAGCGATCGCTTCTTTGCGGGGCGTAGCCCATCTCCCTTCAGAATTTACCACTCGTTTGGAGACAGTATTAGAGAAGGTGACAAGCAAAACAAATTCAAGCGAGGAAACCTCAAGTGATGCCTACGGTGGTCACTGAGCTTTGTCGAAGTGTGGTAAACGCGGTAGCGTTGCATAGCAAACAAAAGCCATCGCTCTTGAACTGCTGTATTGTTATACTTGTAGCAAATTTGTCAATGTCATTACAGTTTTTATACTAATTTAATTAACGTCAGGAAAGTGGGAACGATGATAAAACTATCACATCTTCCGAGTATTTTAGTGGGGATGCGCTTCGCTCTAGCTCCTTTACTAGTTTTCGATGCTTTAGACCATAAAACCAGTTTTTGGTTCATCATCGCTTACGTTATTGCCGTACTTTCAGACATTTTTGATGGTATCATTGCCCGTCGCTTAAAGGTTAGTACAGCCCAACTTCGTCAAGCAGATAGCTGGGCTGATATTTGTTTATATTTGTGTGTGGCGATTAGCACTTGGTTAGTATATCCCCAAGTAATCATCGATTTTCGAGTACCTTTATTATCCGCGATCGCTATCCAACTAATATTATTCGCGATTAGTTTAATCAAGTTTCAGAAATTCCCCAGTTTCCATACTTACACTGCTAAAGCATGGGGATTAGCCCTACTTGCGGCGACAGTGGGGCTATTTGGTTTTGGTTACGTGAACACCCTTTGGTTTGTGATCGCGCTTTGTTGGCTCAATAGTTTAGAAGAAATTGCTATGACGCTGTTGTTACCAACTTGGCAATGTGATATTTTGAGTATCTTTCATGCAGTAGAGTTACGTAAAGCATTGATGCACTCGTCAACTAGTCAGGACGGAGTGTAGCTCCGTGAGATTAAAGCATTTACTACGCAAAAATTTCCAGATTTTACTACTGCTGGGTGCAATATTACTCTTTTTCACAACTCCCTTACGGAATTTACTCAATCAAGAGATTCTCTCATTTTGGTTGCAAAGATTAGGTATTTGGGCTGTTCCCTTATTTATCTGCACCTACGTATTGGTCACAGTCTTAGGTTTGCCGATAACAATTCATACATTAACTGGAGGCATGGTTTTTGGTTTGGGATGGGGAAGCATTTTGTCTACATTAGCCGCAACATTGGGAGCAGTAGGAGCATTTTGTCTAACTCGATACCTATTTCGAGATTGGGCAACAGCAAAATTCGGTCAACATAAACTGCTGAAAAAATGGCATCAAGCACTCGAACAGAATCCCTTTTCCTTAGTTCTATCCCTACGCTTTGCCCCGATTGCTCCGTTTAATATTATTAACTTTTTGTTGGCACTAACCACAATCAACCTGAAGATTTATACCCTTGGAACCTTAATTGGAGTGATTCCAGGCACGATTGCTTATACTTGGTTGGGTGCTTCTGGAAAAACAGCTTTACAAGGAAGCGATGCCTCTTCGTTTATACTTGCGTCGATTTTTTTGGTATTTTTATCGGTGTCACCATTGTTATTTAAGTGCTGGTGGAAAATGAAATAGAAGCGATCGCCTCCAATCACTCAATCCCCCCAAACCCTGCTAAAATCCTTGTATTGAATACATCAACTACCATGTCTGGCAAAGGATTTGGACAACGCCAACCCACAAAAATCGATAAACTTGTTGAATCTGCGGTGTGTTATTGCCAACAGCGACACCCAGAAGCATTAGACCAAATTTTTGACAACCTGCCTGTTAAGCTCAACCAGCAAGTGTTAAATGGTACGGTTGCAGCTTTAAAAAAAGACATTGATAGCCTCAGTTGGCTGTGTGGTTATTTTGCATCGGAAATTAACAGCACTTCAGACAACGATAAACCCTACCATCCCATTACCTTGTTATCAAAACTGTTGATTAAATCGGGAATGCAGCCATTCATTGATTTTATGCCCTACATTGGTTGCCGCATTTCCATACTCAACAACGAGAAATTTGAAGCACTACCGCCCAGAGTGCAAGCAGCAGTCAAAGAAGCTTTTGATGTGGTAGAAACTAGTGGGGAAGAGGCACAAAGGATAAATGAGGCGCTGCTACGAGAGTTGGAAGTGTAATAGAACTGCCGGATGAGCGTAGGCATCGCTACACACATTTACGTGTTTATTGATATTAGGTGTTAATGTGCATCTCTATTTATTAAATATATTAGTTGGATTGGAATATTGTGATAAGGGTATCATGCCAAATAGTAATTTCTTGAATAGTCTGATTGATTTTATCTGTATCACTGGTGATTGTTTCTAAATCTAACAGACAATTCACTAAGAATCTAACTAAATAAGTCAATTTCAAAGCATTATCAAATGCTAGATTTGGCATTATGTTTTCAATAAGACATATTGATTCTTTAATAATATTCTCTATTCTTGGGCTTTGACCTTCTTGTAATAAAGTTTGTATTGTTTGTAAATTGTTAACTAAATTATCTAAATTCGCTTGAGCTTCTTGTCTAAGCAAAAATGTTTGCGTTTGTGTAAAATCGTTCATAAAGTTATATTTTTGCAGGTTCTAATAAAACTGTTAAACTATTTTCCCATTCATCGAAGAACCCATCAGGCCATCGGTCAATTCTGCCGTCTTTATCAATGCGTGGTGACACAACTTTAATAAAAGCTTGACCTTGGTTTTCTTGACGTTGAAAGTAATGTAATTGCACATCTTCTGACTCAATTTTACCACCATGTACCGCAAGACGAATGCCGTTTAAAATCTGGTCGCTATGAGTTTCTACCACAACTTGAACGCCGCAGTTAGCAGCCAGGGCTAACAATTTACCCAGCTTTGTTTGTGCTTGGGGGTGGAGTCCGGTTTCTGGGTGTTCAATCAGAATTAATGCACCTGGACTTGATGCTAGAATTGCCACGATAATTGGTAAAACGTAGGTAATGCCGTACCCGGTAGGGTCACTAAATTTTAAGTTAACCAAATCCATATCTAGATATGCGTCAACTTGGATATGTAGGTCAGAAATTATTTCTCCCATCCATGCTTCAACTTGGTCTAGCAAATTTGTTGATTTTGCTTGCGGGTGAGCGAGTTCGGCGATAGGAATTGGTTGATTACCATAAGTGTAGAGAAAATGTGCTGTATATTCGCCAAGCGCACCAATTTGTCTAAGTTTTCGCCTTTGGTAATTTAATATTCCTGATGTAGTTGTTGCACGTTCTGATTGAAGGTGATAAAGTTGCCCGTTGAAAATGCTTGACTGATAAACATCGGCATCAACAGATTGGAATCCACTCTCTAAAAAATCTGCTTCTCTCTCTAAGGAGTTGTAGTTAAAGTGCCAAATTCCCTTAGTTTCGTTTTTAAAACTAAGCCCAAATCCTACATAGTCTTGTTTGGCATTTTCATACAAAGCGTCCTTTGCTGTGCCAATATTTACCAAGTTTCCATTGAGCAATAAACCAGTGCTTTGTAGTAAATTTTGCTGGTAAGATTGATGCAGCAGTGATAATGCTTGCAACACAGAGGATTTACCAGTGCTATTGTAACCAGAGAGTAGGGTAAGCGATTTGAATTCAACTAATTGATTCTCAAATGCTTTAAAATTTAGCAGCCGTAATGAGCTAATCATTATAGTTAAAATGTTTTTTTATTTATTCAATTTTACTATAGTTAATTGGCTTAGTTAAAAAACTTAAACACAATAAAATTTAAAGTACTTCATCTTGCTGAAATTTTTCCCAATCAAACTCAAGAGTCAGGATTTCAAAAAGTGTTGGTGATAACACATCTAACTCTATAGGTTCACCAGTATAAATAACATCTGGAAAGTCTTGAGGGTGAAAGATTCCGTGAGGAATACCCTCTCCTTTTAACCACATCTTAGCTCGATAATCGATGCGTTCTCCACTTGGTAAATCAATCCAAAAATGCGGCTCAATGTGTTGATGATGTTGAGTCAAAACCCCAAACATTGGCTGATGCTCAATGCTGTGATTAGTTAGTACAGTGTGACAGATGCGGGTCATACCATCGCACTCTGTTTGAGAAGAATCATAGGGGTTAAGGAGTTGTTTAATTATTTCCCTTTGTGTCACTTTATTACTCCTCAATTAGTTCCAACCCAGTCTCTCTAGCCACCCGTTGAGCTACAGATTCTCTAAAGGGGCGAGGATTAGCTTGCAACCACCGAGAAAATTCATGTATTAAAATCTCGTTATAAATATCAAGATGTTCCTCTAACCAATCTGCTTGTAATTCAAAACCAAGGTCTTGAAGGGTGATGATAACGCAGGCATAATTGAACATATTGCACAGTCCGCTAGCCCTAACCTCAGCCAATGCTTCCATTAAAAGCGGAGGGCGATCGCTCAAGTTACTCAATAATGTTTCCTTCGTCATCCCGTTTCACCTCGACTACCTTAACATCAAACCCTTCCCACTCCTCCACAGTAAACCCTTCTGTGGTTTCTTCTGGATACCGCAGTGCCATTTCTTGCCATGCAGCTTCTTCGTTGATTGCCCAGATGTAATGTCCCTGTCGTTCTCTAATGTCATTACGCCCAGTGCAGTCATGAGCATAGAGGACATTACGGGTGCAGCGATATTCGCGCATATTTTTTTTGGAAACCAGACGTTGCACCTGCTATTTTAGAACGTTGCTGAATATTCAAACTCTGATTGCCAAGTTTTATCTTGAGGACAACCCAACTTCGATTGTGCAGTATGATACATTGACAGTAAAAATTTCCGTCGAGCAGGTTCTGTAACTCCTGTTTGCCAAATTAGAGTTTCTTTAAGAGGATGATTACTTTTAATTAAGTATTCATTTCGAGTATGCAACCGTTCCAAATATCTAATGTGGGGCAGTCGGTCAAACTTGCCTCGCTCCCCTCGGTTGCAATTTTGGGATGATAATACCAAATTCCACACGCCATCAAGGTTTTGAATACCATATTTTCCTAACGTGTGTGGTAAAAAATGGTCTACATCTGTTAAATTTACCTGCGTAGGCTTAATCGAAATATCCGCAAAGGAATAAAAACACTTGCCCTTCTGATAGCCGTTGAGTGCATCTCTACATGAGGTTACATCTGTGCGACGGTTGCAATCGCTTATTGTAAACAACAACTTTAACTCTGGGTCATAGCTGACAGCAATCAAATTGCGAGAAATGTTTAACTCCCATGCCGTCTCTACTAATCGCCACCGCGCCTCTACTTCTTGGGTGAAATTCTGGAATTGCTCAGTTTGTGCTAATCGAAATAGTTCATCCGTTACGGTAATACCACCTCTTGTCTTGTCAAAAAAGCGAACCGATAGCGGTTGTGAATTTACGTTATGAAACTTATCAAGCACGACTTTAAAAGCCTCTTGAGCAGTTGTTGCAATCAATTTGTCTTTGGTAATTTCACCTTTGTTAAATTGTCGGCAGGCTTGAATAAAAGGATATGGTTTCTCACTGGCTTGATTTTGGGTATCGCACTGTTGTAAATGCTCAACGACATGCCGCGAGAATGGTTCGGCGAGTTCGTCTAGGGTAATTATTGTCTTTCCCATCGTTGCAAGCTCTAGCAGAGACTTTCCCAACGCAAATTTGTAACAGGCAACGTTTTTACCAAACAAAATAGCTGCCCGCCAGTAATCTTCCAGTGTCGGGTCAATCGCAAAAAACTTTGACTCGCTCATTGTATTTTTAGATACTCATTGCTTTCGGCTACAGCCTAACTTTTGAGTATCGAAAAACACATCAGTTCCATTACGGTTATCAGTATTATTCAGCTAATATTTGCTGTAGAATATGCGGGTTGTAGCTGCACGCTCATCATGACTCATCGGTATCCATTCAGCACAATTCACCCAGCCGCATATTACGGTCAGCGTGTAGCAGTTTACTTCAACCTGCATTACCACGTCTTTTCACTCAAGCAAGGGGGAAAAAGCGGGTTGTTGTTAACTCATGCTGGGGTGTGTGCCTTGACTGATGCCGTGTTTGAGGTTGAGCGCAAGGGACGAGAACGTACGATCACTCAAGAGCGCAAAAATGTCCACGCCTATGTTGTGGGTATTTTGCAGTCGTTAGGGTGGGAGCAGCTGAGTGATAACGCAGTGCGATCGCTCATAGGATTAGGCTACCAGCGAGTTACATATAACTTGCATCCCGACCACCCACTGTTTTATTGCAAAGATGTAATGCCTTATACACCAATAACTACTGCTAAAGCAGTTATTTTAAATGACAAAATTGCTCTAGCTCTAGTTGAGTAAATCAGTAAGAATTTGTGGCAGATGGCAAACGACCTATACAGTTATGTGAATAATGACGAAAAATCTCGCTTACTACATCAATAAGTTTGCCAATCTCAGGGTATCCCGTTCTAATGGGGTTGCACCGAATAAACCCATTTTGCTGCTGTCAATTATTGAGCTAATAAGCCAAGGGGAGATTAGGCGAAACCAAATTCCTTTATCGGCTGAACTCATTGCCACATTTCTTAAACTTTGGAGTCACCTGGAGCCAGTACGCAAACCAGATATTGGGCAACCCTTTTTTTACCTTAGAAGCGATGGCTTTTGGCATTTCCAACCCAATCTCGGATTTGAATTAACGGTTACATCTAAAGCAAAAATTGTTACTCCTGGGGCTATTCGGCAGGCAGTTGAGTACGCCCACCTTGATGATGAACTCTGGTCACTGCTGCAAAACGAGAGCGAACGCACTGTACTAACCCACACACTCATTAATTCCTGGTTTAACGAGCGTACACAGGATATTGAGCCATTATTGCAAGTCAATGCCTTTGCAGAGTTGCAAGACCAATTGCAGCGCACTGGTGGCAAGGTCTATCAACCAGAGGAATTAGAAGATGAGCAAGCTGTAATTGTGCGAGATGGTGCTTTTCGTAAAATTGTTGTCTCAACTTACAACCACACTTGCGCTTTCTGCGGGTTACAAATACTTGACTCACTTGGTCAAAACATTGTGGACGGGTCGCACATCAAACCATTCTCCCAGTTCTACGATGACCGCATTGATAACGGGCTGTCACTATGCAAAAATCATCACTGGGCATTTGACCGCTTCTGGTTTACTATCAACGACGATTACACTATCATCGTCTCTGACAACCTGCGGGAAGATTCACCCAACGCTAGACCAATGCGAGAATTTAGGGGCGATCGCATTATCTTACCAAGCCAACAACAGTATTATCCTAGACAAGATTCTCTACAATGGCATCGTGAAGAGTTTTCAAGGCGTGCTGCATGAGCAAAAAACCTAGAGGTTGGTTTAATGAAATTGCTATTCGTCCCGTTGTTCATGTAGACGGTTACGAAAGCTATGAGAAAATTTGCGGTATTGTTGCTGATGCGTATTTTTCTGCTACCGAAAAATTATTGCTTTCATCACTCAGAAGCAACCCCAAGGATTCAAGGTATATTAGCCTTTACACACTTTTTAAAGTAGGGCAAGCCAAATGCCCCGCTTACTGGGTAAATAATGATTTGTTGAGCGCATTGATGCAATCAAATTTAGATGTTGAAGTTGAAAATTTGCAATGGGCAATGAAAACAGGATTTTTTATGCTGCCCAAGGGTATAGTTTTTTCCCCAGAAAAACGTAGTATTGATGCAATTTTTTGGCATTATGATACATCTGATGACTTGCTTTATTGGGCTGCAATCGATGGAGATAGTGTTTTCTGCCGCAGATTCAAAGTTAGTGATAATTTAAAAAAGTTCAGATATACCGATGTTAAAGATTTTAATCCGCAGGTAGTTGTAGAATTTAATGAATATTTGCACTCAATTTTACTACGATTAATTTTGATTATGGAGTGCCGCCCTGAACTTGTAGATACAACAAGCGAACTAGTTAGGGTGAATAGAGGTTTTGGCAAAGCGCAAGCGCAAGATTTTTATCAACCACTTTGGCTAGGACTTGGATATCGACTCAAACGTGAAGGGACGCAAAGCAGTGAAGGCAGTAGCGGTACACATGGTACTAAAAGCGTTCATTGGAGACGCGGATTCTTACGCAATCAGCCTTACGGGGAAGGCAGACAGCAAAGAAAACTAGTTTGGATTGAGCCAGTTTTAGTAATGAGTGGAAAAGAATCATCATGATGACAGACGATGAAGTTAATGGCAAATATGAATCTGGTCAATATAAATTAATTCAAGAAATTAACAGGATAAAGCTACCAGCCTTAGTTGACAATATCAGGTTTAATCCTAATTACATGGTGATTGATAATGAGAGTCAATCTGCTGTGAATTGGGATGATGTTAAAAAATCCAAGCTAATTGAATCTTTTATTATTAATTTCCCTGTAATGCCAATTGTTCTCTATGAAAGGTCAGATCATACACACGAAGTTATTGATGGCAAGCAAAGGTTAAAAGCAATTGTCGATTTTTACAGTAATCAATTAGTTTTGAGCGGGCTAGAAGTTAAGACAGAACTAAATGGATGCACTTATGCTACTCTTCCATATCATGCAAAGAGAGTGCTGAATCGCCATTCTCTATCTTTGATATCGATTATCCCTTCAGAGGATGCCAGCCCCGAAGAAATAGCAAAAATCATAGAGATTATTGCAGAACACCTTAATTAAAGAGCTGCGATGGCGTACCAGATCATCAATAGGAAAAAGGAAGCTTTGGGCTAGCGAAAATGTGTTGGCAGCTATCAGTTAGCTAAACGCACAGATTGTAAATTCATAGTAAACTATGTACAATAAAAGAGTAAGCGATCGCACATTCTGACTATCCCCATTAAAACAATCATGAAGCTGCAACGTATCGAGGCAGGTGAATATCTTACTCGTGATGGTAGGTTTTATGTCCGAAATACCTATTACTCTAACGGTATACCCGGACGGAGTAACACAAGTTCGGGGTGGTTGATTGAAGATAGAAGCGGGGCAACTCCGTTTCAAGTAAGCAGCAGTCAAAAGACTAAGCTACGGCGGGTGGATACACTTGCACAGGCCAGAGAAATTATGGCACGGATTATTCAACGTGACGCTGAAGCAAAAAAGCTACGTGATGCCGGATGGTGTAAGGAAGACAACCCACAACAGCCGGGGGTTTGTTGGCGATCGCCGTACACAGACAGATTGTTAACACAAACTGAGGCATTACTGGAATTAAGTTTGATGTTATGAGCAATAATTCTATGACTAATGAAGAGAGAGCATCTCTAGAAAATGCCATCAAAATTTATGTAGCGATGGGTGTACTAAATCGAGTTTCACAATCAACAAAAACATTTTTAGCTCGTGTTCCAGGTATAGATACTCGGAGACTACAAACTCTCATTAAAAACCAAAATCAAGAAATTGCAGCAATGGCTGGGGCTAAAGATGTGATTTATAAAACTGGAGACTACCTTCCATCTGGTCGTGGTGCTTTCGGTCTTAGAGGTGGTGGTGAACGTGCAGTAAATATTTCACCATCAATTGAGTTTATTTTTTAATAAAAAAATATGAACACATTAGAACTAAAATCAGGGGATAAAATCGGAGTATTTTTCTATGATGACAAGCGTGGCACTAAAGCCGTAATTGAAGAAGTTATACATATTTCATCTAGTGGTACAATTACTCTCAAAAATGGCACTCGCTACAACCGAAATGGAAGAGAAGTAGGTGCTTTGGGCGAGGGAACTTATTTGTGTACTGTAGAAAAAGCTCAAGCTGTTATAGAGAAGGCGGCACAACGTCAGCAACAAAAAGAAGAATATAAGGCATACTTAGCATCACCTGAAGGTAGATGTGATAAAGCTGCGGCATTAGCGGTAAATGCTGCTATTAAAGCACTTAATCAATACGGCTGGTATGCTGATGTTGATGGTCGCATGGATGTGATGGAATTAGAAATTGAGCAAATTATCAAAAAATATGTCAGCGAACACGAACCTACAAGCTAAAAGTTCAGTTATTTAATCAATTGAGGTTAAGTTTTATGTTTGAGCCAAATGAAGAGGGAAAAGTCAGATTGTACTTTACAGAAGATAAAATTTGCATTAGTTCCTACAAAGAAGTAGAAAAATACGAGCGAAAAACCAAAAACAGCTATTGGGCATCTGAGTTTTTTAAACTGCCACCAGACTATAACCCAATTGGTAAAACAGCAGATGAAATTAAGTTAGCTGTTAGAGAAGTACTTTTATCAAAATAGCTGAAAAAAAGCTTAGGTCTGTGATTTAACCTTATATGTACTACGGATACCGTTGTTATACTAAAGAAGATAAGCCTTTAGGTTGGCTATACACATTTAGCTGTGATAGTGAATATGCTTTTACCAATACAGATTTACATTGGTGCAAGCGTTGGAAAACTGAACGAGGGGCAAAAAAACATTTTGAACATTACAATAGTCGCTGGCAATTCAAAAGTCAAGGAGGCTATCTCAAAATTGAAGTTATGCCAGAGTTTTCACAAAGCAAATCTTCTGCTAAGTCTAATCAGCAGCGATGGAATGAAGCCAACCGTGATGCACTTTACCAAGCTCAAGAAAATTACAACCAGAAGCGCCCTATAATGTCATTTCGTCCAAAAGCCGAACTGTTGGAATGGCTGAAAGAGGAACGTACAGCAGATGACAATGGTGAACCAGAAACTGATGCCTCACTCCTAAATCGCAAGTTAGAAAAACTCAGACAGTTAGAACAACAGGGATTTTAAGACAGTGAAAGCAGAAGAATTAAAAAATTTAATTATTAGTATTCTTCAAGAAAAGCCTAGATTCTTTGACCATGTTTGTACTAAAGATATCAAAGCTTTACTATTAGAACATTATAATATTTCTGTAACTGAGAAAATGATTATTAAAGTGATGATGCAAGTAGTAGAAGAGGGGGTAAGTAAATTTGGTGGGGATGGTTACGAGTGTGGGGATGGTAGTACACTAACATGGGCTGATGAACACGCAGTAGCTGGGTCAAAACTGACAGGAGTTCATAAGTATTGGTGGTTTAATATTTAGTTAAAATTAATTCAATTAATATTAAATAAGGAATTTAATAATGAAATGAATAATCTAGACCGTCTGCTAGCAATATTAAAAGAACAAGCAGACTTAATTGATAAACTTAACACACGTTCTGATTTCCGCTACAAAAGTACACAAAGGCTAGTTTTGGATTATGGTAAACCTTTTGTAACTCAGGTTAAATCACCATTTAAAGGTGAACGTAAAGCTTGCTTTGAAAATTGCTTAAAAGGATTGTTGAGGTATCCAAACCTAAACTACTGTGAAGGATTTGCTATTAGTGAGGATATTGATATAGCTGTATCCCATGCTTGGCTGGTCAATAATGATGGAGAATTAATTGATCCAACTTGGATAGATGAGCGATTTAAAGGTAGTGCTTATTTTGGAGTAGTCTTCACCGATGATTTTGTAAGGGAAATAGCCCAAAAGACTAAATGCTATGGAATCCTAGACAACGATTTCATGAATGAACACCAGCTATTACGAGAAGGTTTTCCACCTCACGCACTACTCACTGAGGTGATAGACGCTCAATGATTAGTGCGTAGGCGCAGCCCGCCGTTAGGCATCGCTCCCCCAATTCTTAGAGGAAAAAAGAGCGATCGCCCGACCCCCAAGCGTGACGGACGCTGACGAACCTCAAAGTCCGCAGCCCACGGCGACCAGTCAACCGTCAGACCATCGTGAACGTCGGCAGCTGACCAGTGTTGTCAAAGAGGCCAACGCTGTAGCTGCCTCCATAGGGCGCAACCATCGCATTTGATCGCACGGCGGCCCGCGCCCAGTCTGCGTTCCCAACTGCCGATGCTGCAAGGGCCGCCAGCCCAGTAGCCTGTATGCACTGCAAGAAGTACGCGCTGGTCACGAGGAGCAGGTCATACGTGGGCTGGTCGTAGTTCGCTATTGCAAGGAACACGTTCTGGGGCTGCCACGTTGCCTTGCCCCGCACAACCCCGGACGACTGGATTGCCAGGAGTGAGTCGGCACCACCTGCACCGTTGACAATCTCAGCATAGCGACTGCCCGGCCGACTTGCGGCTTGCTCGGTGTGTCGCCGCCAATCATCGAGCGGGCGGATCTCCTCGACAGCATAAGTACCGTCGAAGAGTAAGGTGTCGCGGTAGATGAAATAGCCCACAGGAGCCATCGCATTCGTCGGCTTTGAACCAGTGAGAATTTGGTCGAGGTAGCCCGCGTTGTACCCGTAGCTATCGGTGAGTCCCTGGAGCGACGCACCCCGAAGACTCCCCTCGGCGTAAGCGATCGCTCCGGCATCGTTGCCGTTGAATGCTGTGAGCACGGCGTTAATGCGCGTCACAATCGCGTTAAAGCTATTGGCGGTCGGCGCAAATCCGGGCCGTGGGTTCGGTGAACCCGGCACCGGGAAGCGGATGAAAGCGTCGCGCAACCACACGCCGCCAAAATACCCGGCAAGGTGCATCAGCCACAGCAACGTCGAAAGCGACGGGTCGCCGGGTTCGGACGGTCGGAGTGTCTGCTCGAACACGTACACCGGGACGTAGCGTGAGAGGAAGTCAATCGGATCGTGACCTCCAAGCGGGGTTGTGCGTGCGTAGGCGCTCACGAGTTGGTCGAGGAGGTCTATATCTTCGGTCATGACAGTTCGAAGGTTGTCGAAGAATGGGTATGGGGGCAGGTTGAGCCGCAGCCGAGGTTGGCTTTGTGCAACGGCGATGCTGCCGAGAAGTCCGGTTCTTGAGAGGGACGTGGCGGCAAGTCCGGTCGCTCCCGCTCTCACCGCGCCAATGAAGAACGCACGGCGCGAGATGTGGTTGTGCATAATGATTCCCTCTGCTACTGAATTAAAATACAGTAAATTTAATAAATCTCCAATTTCAAGAATTTTCTATATAAATTAATGGGCTTATTTATCAATAAGCAACTATCAAGTAAATATCAGGTATAGAGGATAGCGGCTAAGAGCGACACCAAGCAGTCCGTCATAGACATCGCTCACATTCTTAGAGTAAAAAAAGCTATCCCATACAAAAAAGCCCAGTCATCTCATAACTGGGCTTTTAACTATCTCAATCAATTATTGGAGGTGAGTAGTTTCACACTATGCAGCAGGTTGTTCAAGATTAACCTTGACAACTTTGTTCTTTTCTTGCTCAGTTTTTGGCAGTGTCAAATTCAAAATGCCATCTTTATAATCTGCGGTGACATTGGTATTTTGAATCCGAGCAGATAGAGGAATTACACGTTGGAATTTACCATAGTAGAATTCACTTCTTGTAGTGCCATTATTTTCGGTTTTAGTTTCGGATTTACGTTCACCGCTAATGTGAACAGCGTCTTGGGTAACTTGAATATCCAGGTCTTTAGCTTCGAGTCCTGGCAGTTCTAATTTGAGAAGAATCGCATCATCAGTTTCTTGCAACTCAGCCGCCGGAACTCTGATAAAGCCTTTTTCAAGCCGTGCAGATGGTACTCTGGTATCTCCAAATAAGCCGTTGATGTGACGTTCTAAAGTGTTCAATTCTTGCCAGGGGTTGTAACGAACTAGTACCATAACTCTTTCTCGGAAAAATTCAGCTATTGTTTAATGGTTTTTGCACTTGGTTTTGTGCTTATGTATTTATAATAAGTATGGTTAAAACTCGTGTAGATTCGGCTATTATCACCTAATAAAATGATGATTACCGTACAGAATTAAGCAGTAAAAAAGATTACGTTTACTCGAATTTTGAGGTTCGGTAAACCCGAATAATAACTATTAATACCAATAATAATCAACTAATTATTCTGCTGTTGAAGGGGATAGTGCAGTCAGGCAGCTTATATTCTCAAAACAACAATCACACTCGCTTTACTCGCTTTGCCATCGCACTATTCAATGAGCATTTTGATTTAATCATCTGGAAACTGCCAAGATGAAATACTTTCTACATCTTTGCTACTGCATTTAATACAAGTAACATCAAATGCTGAATCCATCCACTCATAATCGCAAGTACGACAATGACAGAAAATATTATTGCGGTTGGCATCTTTTATACCCTGATGCCATTGCTGTAGTTGGTCTGGATGTTGAAAAGGTAAATTATCAGACATTTTAATCACCACGAAACACCCTACTTAAACGGTTGCCCCCAACGTTCCCAATTCTCCTTGTTAAATGGCGATCGCCACTTTTGAATCAGCCTCAACTCTAGCGCCTGCCGTGTGCGTCGCTCTACCGGAGCATCCCACCAAAAACCAATATTAACCGCCGTCTCTATCTGATAGCGATAATGTAAGTCTCGGTAACTGCTGATGTAATCTTTACAGCCATGAGTCCCACGCCAGCGTTTGTTACTACGACAGGTTTCGCCAACATAAAGTAGCAATTCAGCAGCAGAATCAATCACAAAATACAAAGCTGCTTGCCCAAAATCATCTGGCATCCGGTAAAAAGCCATTGGTTGTAAATGCAGCGTAAACGGGTCTATCATCTCTGGGTCACAATGTACTGGAGCTAGGTCAAATAACGTCGCCTGCTGCACTGGCTTGGTTTCCCTCACCCGTTGCTGATAGTCCAAAATTTGCGCTTTCCACTTCAGCAGGGCATCAGCACTCATCACCAGCCCCTCTGCTCTACGTGCTGGTGTGGGTTTCACTTCTGGAAATAGGTTTAGTTGATTGGGTTCTACCAAGGTCATCATTGGGAGTTACGAACCTGTAGATTATCCCTCAGAACTGAAAAATTATGTATGCCTTTGATATTCAATCCGCACTTGCTTAACGTCAAGCTCAGATTCTAAAAACACGAGTTTTTCTACTTGCTGTAATCCCACATTTTCAAACTGTTTGAGTTCCGACTCTGATAATGGCCAAGGTGGGCCATCCGGTTCAGCTTCTGTATCTCGAACACGAGTAATCAGCAAAAGTGTACCACCAGGAGCAACGACGGCGGCAACTGAAGAAATCACTGAAGAACGCACATTCAACGGCAAAGCTTGAATATTACGACATTCAAAAACTTTGTCAAAAGCTTGATGCCATTGTGACGGAATTGCCAACAAATCTGCAACTACATAGCTGACAGTCGAATCTGGGAATCGCTCTTGACACCAAGCGATCGCTGTCGGTGAAATATCAAAGGCAGTTACTTCAAACCCTCGATAAGCTAAAGCTTCTGCATCATCTCCCAAACCACAACCAATGACTAGCGCCTTTTGCCTAGAAGCGAACGGTTGATGATTCGTCAACCAATCTTGCAGATAAGGGTGAGGAGCTAACTTTGCCCAAGGAATTTTTGCTGTATCACCTTTAGCTTCGGTATATAACACTTCAAACCATGCCGATGGTTCTGATTTTTGTACAGCAACGCTTGCTAGCTGTTTAACATAAAATCGTAAATCTTCAGGTTGCTGTTCAAACATAAAAACTGACATTATTAACAATTGTGCAAAATTTCCGAATACCCTAAGTATTGTAGATGAAGAAAAGCGATACCTACGGTTCAAAAAGCCTACGCTTTACTCTATGACACTTAGATTTTTCAACCCAACATTACCTACTCCAGAAGATAGAGACATTTTTAAAAAGTTGAAGCACACTTGTAAGAGCAAATTCAACTATTTAATAATGGTGTGGCAATGTGGCTAAAATTTGGTGTAAATGAAGAAGGTATCTTGATATGTATTGAAGATATCAACAGGGGGAAGACTTCACTTAAGTGTCCTTACTGTAATGGTGAGTTAACTGCTAAAAAAGGCAAGGTGAAAGAGCATCATTTTGCTCATAATGACCAAACCTGCCGCCCCATAGCTAAACAAGAATTTCCAACGCTGCCACTCTATGATAATTTCAACGTTCAATTATCAGGCAAGGATTTGGCACAGTTAAAACTGCTTTGGCAAGAGTACGGAGCCAAAAATTACCCTATTAGTTCCTACTTAGTTACTCCTGGGTTGATAAAAGCAGGAATGTTAAGAAAAAATGTCTACATTAAACCACCTGAATATGAATTTAGTGATTTGGGAAAAATCCCCATTGGAGCGCTAGAGTTAACGCGATTCAACGATGTGCAAGAGCCGCTATTACTTAAAAAACTGCTGAAACTTGAGCTAGCTTTGAAACACGCTGAGTACAAAAATGCCCCAGATTTGGCATATCGACTTACTGATTTAAAACTCTACCGCGCTCAACTTCAACGTATTTTATCCTCTAGTCTATATTTTTTAGAGATTGAAACGAATATTGAAATTATCTACAAAATAGGAGTAACCCAAAGACCCGTTATCAAGCGAGTAGGAGAAGTAAAAATGGATTTACTTGCTCATTATTCGAGTGCTGCTATTAAAGTATTAGGAACTTGGGAGCATAGAGGTAATGTTGAACTGTATTTCAAACACCGCTATCAAGGATTTAATTATCCCATCGGCAGTTTAACTGAGTACTATAAGTTTAATACTGAGGATGTTAAAATCGTCCTGAGTGACTTGCAACAAATGCAACCTAAAGTACTATCTCTTGATGAAATAGATATTCTTGAGGAGAATACTAACTGGCAGCAAATTGCTGTGTAGTATTTCACGCGATCGCCCTGTGCTTTTTCTTGCATAGGAAATCGGTGGTATGCGATGTCTACTTTTCTACTTTAAGGGGCTGCGCCTACGCCATTTTCCTAGCTTGAAACTGGAACTGATATGAGGGGCGTAGTTTACCGCCAACTCTTGGAGACGCTCCGCGAACGGCATCGCCTCCCTCCTACCTCTGCACCCCCAATCATCGACACTAAAAAGCGCCCCCCTTTATGGAGAGCGCTTTTTGTTTTATTTGACGTACTGCTAATTAACCGTTGATAGCAGGAGCAGAAAGAGCAACAGGAGCAGATTCAGCAGATGCCAAATCTAGAGGGAAGTTGTGAGCGTTACGCTCGTGCATTACTTCCATACCCAGGTTAGCGCGGTTGATTACATCCGCCCAAGTTGCAATCACACGACCTTCAGAGTCAATGATTGATTGGTTGAAGTTGAAACCGTTCAAGTTGAACGCCATTGTGCTTACACCCAAGGCGGTGAACCAGATGCCGATTACAGGCCATGCTGCGAGGAAGAAGTGCAGTGAACGGCTGTTGTTGAAGGAAGCGTATTGGAAGATTAGACGACCGAAGTAGCCGTGAGCTGCAACGATGTTGTAGGTTTCTTCTTCTTGACCGAATTTGTAACCGTAGTTTTGTGACTCGGTTTCAGTGGTTTCACGAACCAAGGAAGAAGTTACTAGTGAACCGTGCATTGCAGAGAACAAGCTTCCGCCGAATACACCAGCTACACCTAGTTGGTGGAAGGGGTGCATCAAGATGTTGTGTTCTGCTTGGAACACGATCATGAAGTTGAATGTTCCTGAGATACCTAAAGGCATACCGTCAGAGAATGAACCTTGTCCGATGGGGTATACCAAGAAGACTGCGGTTGCTGCTGCAACAGGTGCAGAATATGCGATCGCAATCCAAGGACGCATACCTAAGCGGTAGGATAGTTCCCATTCACGACCTAAGTAGCAGAATACGCCAATCAGGAAGTGGAAAATTACCAATTGGTAAGGACCGCCGTTATACAACCACTCATCTAAGGAAGCTGCTTCCCAAATTGGGTAGAAGTGCAAGCCGATAGCGTTGGAGGAAGGTACAACTGCACCAGAAATGATGTTGTTTCCGTAGATCAAGGAACCTGCAACTGGTTCACGGATACCATCAATGTCTACTGGAGGTGCGGCGATGAAGGCGATTACGAAGCAAGCGGTAGCTGCTAGCAAGGTGGGGATCATGACTACGCCGAACCAGCCGATGTAGATACGGTTGTTGGTGCTGGTGATCCACTCACAGAATCGATCCCATACGTTGGCGCTTGAGCGCTGTTGTAAGGTTGTTGTCATTGTTTTATAAATGCGATTATTTGCGGATGAATTAGGTAGGTTTGACTACCTGTTACACATCTTAAAGAATTTATTGCGTTTTGTAAAGTACTTTCAGAAGAAACTTTCTCTTGGAATTAGGACCAACGCAAAATTCACGTAATTGCGTCATTACAAGCGATAGCGACGTATTCACCTAAAACTCTGGCATTGCTTCCCACAATACGTTTCGGTCGCAATGACAAATTTTGCTTGCGTAAGTCCTGAGAATTTACGCGCCCTGCGTGGAAAATCCCTAACTCATTGAAAAATAGCTTGCTTAAAATATTAAGTAAGTTAACGTAAATAATTGTCGTTGGGATAAGGCAATAGGTATAAGGGTTTTAGGCTAGTTCATTTTTCTTTACATATTTTGATTTTATTGTGCCAACTTACTTAACGCCCTGTGCAACTTTGTCTCAAACCTAACCCCCAACGCCTTGACTTGTGTGTACACCGTAGCCCTGTGGGCGAGAGGAATGGAAATGGGGTTCTAAAAATAAGTTGCACATTGCGTTACTTAGATTAGTCAAAACTAGGCGTAAGCGCCATTGAGAGATTAAGGCTTACACCCAACAAATATGGGCTTTATCTTCTTAAGTTGACACTAATGGACAATGCCTACCCCTACGAGAAATCTATATGTATCAGGATTTTCGTGAGAATTGGTCTAAATCTCCGGCTGAAACTTTCTTTAATTACGAATTAAAAAGTGGTTTAATTTGCAGCTTGCTGCTGACTGGGTATTGCCTCTATGCCCACTTCTGGTAAAGGTGGACGCACACACAAATAAATCAATGGCCCGAATAGCGGTATCAACGCTATTAACCAGAATATCTGTGGATTTTTCCAACTGCGACGCGCCATATCATCCCCTAGTAATGCAGGAAATAAGAGACAAAGCAGGGAAAAATCTAAACTCATTACATTGATAAAGCGGTTGGTGTGCCACTCTTGCACAAAACTGCCCCAATCTCCTCCTCTTAAACCGTAGGCAATTAGAAGAACTGTGGCTACAGTCAACACAATCCCAGTCACACGAGAATCTAGCAGCTTGAGTAAGATATTCTTTTTACCAACAAACTGATTATTTGGTTCTCTAAGGGCTAAGTAGGGTAACAAGGCAAATATCCCGACTCCGAAAGAGGCAGTAGAAAATAACCAAGCAGGTATTTTTTGCCCTCTACCATCAATAAATACTACTGCACTGTAGATGAGAGGCCAGATACCCATGAGGTTGAATAGTGCTATTACTAATGGGTTAACGCCTTGCCACTGTCCAGTAGAAAGGTTTTTAATTAACTCGAATGTACCAGGTTGCTCAGGAGGTGCGAGGAAAAAAGCATAAATAACGAATCCTAACCACAGGAAGCCAAAGGCAATTTTTCTAACCATGAAATATTTAAGTAGGATTAATTATTAATTTTGCCACTACAAATTGGGCTATCTACCTGCGATCGCATTATTCATTCGTCTAGACTCGTTGCAGCTGATCTCTAAACCTTACCTTAAGGGTTGAAATAACTGAAGGCTTCTGAGAGGTAATCAGCAGCAGATGCTACAACTGCGATCGCACTTTCATAATCTAAGCGCGTTGGCCCCAAAACTCCCACACTTCCTACTGGTATTGAACCTCGGCGATAGTTCGAAGAAATCAAAGTACAGGTGCGTATCGGTTCTAATGGATTTTCTGCGCCAATGCGAACCGTTACCCTTGACTTACCAATATCTTCTGGTTCTGGTTCCTCAAATATTAATCGCCATAGTTGGTCTTGTTCTTCTTCCAGCAGGTGGATAATCGTTTGTACCTGCTGTAACTGGGAAAATTCTGGCTGGCGCAAAACTTCTGACACACCTCGAACCATAATTTGTGTGGTAGTCGGCGCAAGAGTGCGACGAGTCAATTCGGCAACTGAATTTTTCAAGAATTCTCCGTAGCGTTGGAATTCCTGATCTAGTTCGCTCCAGTTGAGGTTGGCTAATTCCAACAGACTTCGCCCCCGCAAGTGGGTGTTCAAAAAGTTAGAAACAATCTGCAACTCGCGATCGACTACCTCTGAATCTCGTTGTGTCTCTTCTGGTATTGGCGACAAATCCATTAACTTGGAATGTGTCTCATAACCATCGGTAACAACAATTAACATAATCCGCCCAGCTTCAATTTGCACTAATTGCAGATGTCGCAATAGTGCTGTTGTAGTTTGCGGCATAGTTATCAAGCTAATGCAACCACTCAAGGTTGCTAAAATTTGCGCGGCTCCTTGCAGTAGGGTTTCTAAACTCCGATCTTCCCACTGGAGATGCTTTTGTAATGCCACCTCTATTTCTCGCCCTAAAGTTTCTGTCCGCGTAGCGTCTGTCTGCGACACGCTGCGCGAACGCAGAGAAGGTGTAATTAGCTGGTCAACATAAATGCGATAGCCTGAATCTGAAGGTACACGTCCAGCAGAAGCGTGTGGTTGGTAGAGTAATCCAGATTTTTCTAAAACGCCCATCACATTGCGAATTGTGGCTGAACTTACACCCAGGTCGTACTCTTCGCCCAAAGCCTTTGAACCAACAGGCTCTGCCGTAGCAATGTAGTGACGTACCGTTGCCCAAAGTATATGCTGTTGCCGATTTGTTAACTGGACTTCCATAGGATATGTTTTGCTAGAGGCAAATTTTAATCAAAGTCTGGAAAAATTTCTGGATTTGATTTAAACAAGGAATATTAATAATTTATTAAGATAACAAATTATACAATTATATTGTGATAATTAATTTTAAGGTTCGTGTACACCATTCTTGAAAAGTGCGCTTTCAATAGAATCTAGGCTTTGCATCAAAAGCTAAGAGTTTGAATTTACAAGATTCTTTTCTGCCTTATTTTTGCATAATTCTACACTTAGAAAAGTATTGTTGTATACGTATTTTTGCGGCTATTGCAGCTAAGATTAGGGTCGAAAATTTGCGTAAGTTGTGTAGCCATTGGAGAAAGTTACAAACTTTTCTGGCGAGTCCCTAAACTAATTTAGTGCTATTTTCACAATAGCAAAAGCCAGATGGAATTAAGTTCCATCTGAGTAATGCACCCAAACACAAGCTAATATTGGGGAATTGAATGGTCTACTAAGATGGAGTAAGCATCAATACCACCCGAAATATTTTGCACATTTGTAAAACCTTGAGCAATTAACCACTGACACATCTGGGCAGATCGAATACCGTGATGGCATAGCACAAGGGTTTCAGCTTGAGGATTGAAGAGGGTAGGTATTTCATGTCCCCATTCGGCAAATTGACTCAAGGGTAGGTTGACAAAGCCCTCAATGTTAGCGATCGCCAATTCTTCTGGTTCTCGGACATCTACTAGCTGTATACTTCCATCACCAGAGGAAAGACGTTGTGCCAGTTCTTCTACACTAATCTGGTTCATGGGTTGACTAAAAGAATTCCCTATAAACAGTCCTAATCTTATTTATGGTGACAGAAAATCTCTGCCTTTGCATGAGTATCGATTCTCAAGAAGGCTGATAAATTCTGGTAGGCTTTCTGCTTAAATGGCTGTAAACCGTCTTTTTTAAAGGTTTAATGTGAATAGGCAACGTTCATTTATTGGTTTTATCGTAGCAGGTGCGATCGCACTGCTAATTGCGATCGCTGGCTTTTACTGGTTTTTCGCCAAAAGTCCGGCTAACCTCATTGCTTCTACCTCTGAGCCTGGTGCAGCCATATTCGTATCAAAACTTTCGCCAGCAATGGTTTCACTGCTGACGAATCCCGATCGGTTACAGGCGTTGGAACGTGAAAGGGAACTATCTAAACTCAAAACCAGTTTATTCGCCAAAAGCGGCATAGATTATAAACAAGACGTTCAACCCTGGTTAGGGAATGAAATTACATTAGCTATCACCACCTTAGATATCGATCGCGATCCAGAAAACGGACAGCAGCCAGGGTATCTGTTAGCACTAGCAACTAAGCAACCTGAGAAAAGCCGCGAGTTTGTTGAATTGTTGTTTTCCAAACGGGCCTTATCTGGGGCAACTTTAGATGTTGAAGAATATAAAGGCGTAAAGCTGATTTATGACAATTCTCAACCAGAGAAGGATTTACTTGCAGGTGCGGTTGTTGGTGAAGGCTTTGTGTTGTTTGCCAACGATCCGAAAGTCTTGAAAGACGCGATTAATAACGTCCAAGCGCCCGATCTGAATTTGACTAGCTCCCCCGAATACCAAAAAGCTACTAAAGAACTGCCCAAAGGGGGTTTAGCTGTAGCGTTCTTAAATCTTCCTGTTGTAGCAAAATGGCAAGGCTTAGAGTTGTCAGAACAACTTTATAACAGTGAAATTATTTCTCTGGCGTTGAATCCCAAAGGATTGCTAGCAGAAACTACATTTTTGACTTCATCAGAAATTCTCACTCCATCTACAACACTATCTAAACCTGTGGAAGCATTGCAGTATGTTCCAGCATCGGCAGGTTTGGTAATTTCTGGCTCAAATTTGAGTAATTTGGGTGAGAGCGATTTAGCCAAACTCTGGAAACAAGCAACAGCTACTATATATGGTTCTGGGGAAGATGTAGTTTCTCGGTTAGCCAAACCTTTAGTAGATGTTCAAAAACGGTGGGGTATAAACTTACCAGAGGATATTTTTAGTTGGGTACAGGGAGAATATGCGATCGCATTGTTACCTGAGAAAGAGCAAACAACCCCTCATTGGATTTTTGTGGTGGAAAAATCTGAGAGTGTAGAACAAGGTATTGCGCGTTTAGATGCGATCGCATCATCCAATGGACTCAGCATTAATCCTCTGACTATAGATAAGCAAAAAGTCTCTGCTTGGACAGAGTTAACTACGGCGGCTAAAAAAAGTGATGCTAAAGAAGGAGCATCTTTCAGTATTGAAACAAAAGTGCGGGGATTGCATACAACTTTAGGAAATTACGAAATTTTCACTTCTGACTTAGAAACGATAAATGAAATTCTCACAACTAAGGATAATTCCTTAATTGACAATCCCAATTTTCAAGATAGTATTGCTGCAATTCCCTTACCAAACCAAGGCTATATATATCTTGACTGGACAAAGAGTCAGAATTTGTTAGAGCGTCAAGTACCGATTCTCAAACTAGTGGAAGTTTTAGGGAAACCATTTTTTGATAATCTGCGATCGCTCACAGTTAGCAGTTATGGAACTGACACGCGATCGCTCAAAGGTGGCGTTTTCTTCCAACTCAAGAATTCATGAAATTTTCATAAAAGCTCAAGTGCAGAAGGTGAAAAATTATTTTATCTTCTGCCTTTTTCTGTTAAGTAAGATTTTCGTAAATTTACTGTATTATTTGCTATTTAAATCGTCCGTTAAGGGTTTTCTTTAAGAGATAAGATCCTGCGTTCAACAGAGGTAATCACATCCAAATCATCAGTTGAAGAATGGTCGCTGCTGCTTATATCAATAGACAGCCTAGCAATTAGCTGTTTGCTTTAAAAACCTTTTATTGTGGCACATTTTAATGTGGCACAACCAACTGAAATTTCACTGGAATTTTTTCATTAGAATATGTATATATCATTACTAATTTAACAGCCTGTTGGAGGGCTACTATGAAATTTTGTCGCCCCCGACTTGAGTTTAGCGGCGGCTGGTTGTTGGCTATACTTGCCACCATCACAGCTACACCTGTAATAGCAGAGACAGCAGCGAATTTTGGTACTTTTACCGTGTCAACAAACTCTAATCCAGCACCAGGAACAGTGCAGGGGTTTACAGGTGGTTCTTACTCATTGTCTGCCATAAGTAACCGCGATCGCGATCAAAAAGCCTGTATTGGTTTTGCCGATCCTAATCCAGATCACATTATGGTTTTGGAAAATGACTTTTCTCAGCTAACAATCAAAGTCGATAGCAACAATACCGACACGACTTTACTCATTCAAGGCCCAGATCAAAATACGATTCGCTGCGGCGATGATACTGGCAAAAGAAAAGATGCTAGCGTTAGCGATCGCAACTGGAAAAGAGGTACTTATCGGATTTGGGTAGGTACATTTAATTCTGGGGTCAAGCGTGATTATACTCTGGCAGTAGAGCAGCAGTGAAGTTAGGAGTTAGGTATTGGGAAGAATTTATGCCTAATGCCCAATTCCCCATTACCCATTCCCCATTCCCCATTCCCAATTTTTATGTGTAACACCTGAGACGATAATATGGGAGAGTAGCTTGTTGTGCTTTCCGAGGGTGCTATCTCGTGCTATCTATACTGCGTGCTGACTTTCGTATCATATTTGAACGTGACCCAGCTGCCCGTAACTGGTTGGAAGTTTTATTTTGTTACCCTGGTTTGCAAGCCCTGCTATTCCATAGGCTGGCTCACTGGCTGTATACGCTTGGTCTTCCTTTTATTCCTCGCCTGATTTCTCACTTGGCTCGGTTTTTGACTGGAATTGAAATCCACCCTGGTGCAGTAATTGGAAAAAGTGTGTTTATTGACCACGGGATGGGTGTAGTAATTGGTGAAACTGCGATCGTGGGAGACTATGCCCTAATTTATCAAGGTGTTACCCTTGGGGGTACTGGTAAAGAATGTGGTAAACGGCATCCAACTGTGGGTGAAAACGTCGTAGTCGGGGCTGGAGCAAAGGTACTGGGTAATATCCAAATTGGTAATAATGTTCGTATTGGCGCTGGGTCTGTTGTTCTAAGGGATGTACCTTCAGACTGTACTGTGGTAGGGGTGCCTGGGCGCATCATGTATCGTTCTGGAGTTCGGGTTTCACCTCTTGAACACAATAACTTACCAGATTCGGAAGCTCAAGTAATTCGTGCTTTAGTAGACCGGATTGAGGCGTTGGAAGAACAAATACAAACTCTTCAGCGCACCAATTCTTCAGAAAAAACTCCTGTTTTAGTGGGTTGTTTAGCCACCAAAGAGGATGAGCCAACCCACGATTCTCGCTGGTGCAACCTCAAAGATAAGACCATCCAGCAATTTCTAGATGGTGCTGGCATTTAGTTAAAAGTCAAGGGTTAAGGGTCAATCTTTTGACTCTTGACTAAATCACGGATTAATTGCTTCGCTAGACCACTCTTGCTGTTGATTACGGTGGTAAAGCCATCGATTTTGTGGTTCGCCGCGTAATTCTAAATGGTCTACTTGCACCGGATCGAGTAGCAGGAGACAAAAATTAGGGAGTGGCTCAATAGGATCGGCTGGTGATGGCTCAAAAGCTCCTGCTTCTGTGATTCTGGGTTTACCAGGATAGGGCCAACCAAACTGTAAACGCGCCGCATCACTTAATTCTTGCCACATTGCGATCCGGGCTGGTTGTAAATCTTGGTGAGAATCATCACTGCTGATTAGGGTCAAATCGCCAGCGATGCGGAATTGTTCTCGTGTATTGGGGAAGTACCAGCAAACTTCTGCCCAAGGTTGTTGCTGTATCTGGTCGGCTTTGGCGCTACGAGTATCGGTGATAAATCTTAGCTGGTTTGTATCTTCTAGGAAGCCGCGAAAGACTAGGGTACGATTAGCGGGGCGGCCATTGGGTTGCACTGTTGCTAGTTGCAGGTAACGGGCATAAACAAGGCTGCGATTGCGATGGAGTGCATGAGCGATCGCGCCTCGCCAAGGAGCAAGAGACATATCAATTAAAAATTAAAAATTAAAAGTTAAAAATGAAGAAAGTCAGATTAAATCTGGGTTTCCAGGTTGGGGTCTGTTGCCTTATTTTAGACAATTGTTACAACACTAAGTAAATAAGTTTGCAATTGTCTCTGTGTCTTTGCGTGAATATTATCCTCAATTCAACGCAGAATATACAGTATGTTGTATAAATTCGCAGATGAGCTATGGCAGGAATTCAAGTTGGAATTGAAGGGGAAGGCGCACCAGCCGCAGCCGAGGCTTTGCTAGAAATTCCTGGAATATCGGGAAGCTATGAAGTTCCGACGCAGAGAGAGGGAACTTTGGCGGCTGTTGCTACCATTGTTGGCATTGTGGGTGGTGTTGCGACTTTAGCGGAGCAAATCCGCAAATGGTATCAAGAATGGCATAAATCCCATCCAGGAAAACAATTGGATGCGATCATATACGATCCTGAGACTGGCGGCCGGATTTTTATCGAAGAAGCTACCATAGAGGAAATCACTGAAATCCTCAAATCTCTGAGCAAATAAAGTGGAAACTATCCGCATTCAACTTCGAGAAAGTACGCAGGAAACAGTTGAAATCAGGTATTGGCTACCTCAAAAAAGTCACTATGAATCACGTCGCCTGAAATTAGCAGAAATCGCTAATTTTCTCAACCAAGGAGAACGAGATTACTATAAACTGCTGCCCAATTTACCAGGAATCGGGCGGCAGTTATTTTTTTGGTTGGATGGAGATGGACGGTGGTTGAGTCGGGGAATTGCTAACTGTCACGGTGAGGGGTTGGTAATCGCCATTGATACCGATCAAAAACTGGCACATCTACCTTGGGAAGTGCTGCATGATGGTCAGGATTTTTTAGTCAAGCGGGTTAATCCAGTGGTGTTACCTCTGCGCTGGATTGAGAAAGAAACGGAAGGGTTTTCTGTGGAAGCACGACAATTGCGAGTATTGTTTATGGCAACCGACCCGGAAGATGTGGAACCAAAGTTAGAGTTTGAACAGGAAGAGGCGAGAATTCTGGCTGATACGCGAGATTTTGCTGTAGATTTGCGGGTGGAAGAAAGCGGTTGCGTTAGCGAGTTGGGTAAGGTGTGGAGTCGCTATTTTAATGACTTTGATGTGTTTCACCTCACAGGACACGCCTCAATTAAAGATGAAGCACCTTACA
Organism: Nostoc sp. UIC 10630; assembly: GCF_010747425.1. NCBI lineage: Bacteria > Bacillati > Cyanobacteriota > Cyanophyceae > Nostocales > Nostocaceae > Nostoc > Nostoc sp. UIC 10630. Next base: position 44,948 of record NZ_JAAGOG010000001.1, on the reverse strand, counting down.
CGCCTTACTTTATCACTGAGACGGAAATTGGCGATCGCCACGAAACCACAGCCGCAGAACTTGCCGAAGTCTTCCGGTTTCGCTTTCCCAAATTGGTGTTTTTATCTGGGTGTCGGACTGGACAAGCACCTGATAAAGGGGCTGTCCCTTCAATGGCTGAGGCGCTAATTGCCCAAGGGGCGAGGGCGGTTTTAAGTTGGGGGCGGCCTGTGGAAGATCGGACAGCTACAGCCGCCGCCGCGCACCTCTACGGCAAATTGGCAGCCGGATATCAATTAGCTGAAGCACTCGCTAGCACTTACCAGCAGTTGTTTAAACAGAATGTGCGTGACTGGCATTTGTTGCGGTTATATGTTCAGGGAGAATGTCCCGGTGCGTTGGTGGATGTGTTGGGAGATTTTCTAGCCTCAGTGCCGGAACCTGCTTATGAACAGTTTTTAGATCCCGATACCCAACAGGTGCGGGTGGCGAAACCCTCTGAGTTTGTTGGGAGACGGCGGACTTTGCAACGTTGTCTCAAAGCAATTCGCACTTCATTAGGGGTACTAATTCACGGACTGGGGGGTGTGGGTAAGAGTACTGTGACGGCGCGACTTCTGGAAAGGATGGTTGGCTATCACAGGCTGGTGAATTTTCGGCAACTGGATGAGGACAAACTGCTCAAAACCCTTGCTGAACAATGTACCTCGGAACGGGGGCATGAAATTCTCAATGGCAAGTTACCGTTGATGCAGCGCCTCACCAAGTTTTTCACTGAAGGACTGAATACCAAAGAACAGCGCTTTGCCTTTGTGCTGGATGACTTTGAGGCTAATTTGGATTTACGAAATGGGGTTTATGTCTTGCAACCACAAGTTGTGGATGTACTGCTGGCGTTGCTGAAGGCGATGCAAAATTCCCAACTTCCCCACAAGGTAATTATTACCTGTCGCTACAATTTCCAATTGTCGGAACTGAATCATCGTCTGTACCGCGAACCTTTGGGTGCTTTGGGTGGGGCAGATTTAATTAAAAAGTATAATCGTCTGGATTCGTTTAATGGCAGTTGGCAATTTCAGCCAGATTTGCCCGAACGTGCCAAAACAGCAGCAGATGGAAATCCTCGGCTGTTGGAATGGTTAGATAAGATTTTGCAAAATTCCCCAAAGTCGCTAGAAGCGGAGAGGGGAGTTGAGATGATTCTGCAAAAGATGGCAGATAAGGAAAAGGAATTTCGTGAGGATATTTTGGCTGAGGAATTGCTGAAGCAGCAAACTCCAGCTTTGCATCAAATGCTGGGGAAGTTGTTGGTGTATGAGTTACCTGTTCCTCTAGCTGCTATTTCCCCGATTTCTGAGGATATCTCAACTTGGGAAAGTCATAAGCAACGCGCTGAAATTTTGGGTTTGTTGGAAGTTACGCTTACCAACAACGGAGACAGGTTGTATCGTGTTCCCCGGATTTTGTCACCGTTGCTAGAGTTTCCAGAAAACCCCAAGGGTGAAGAGTTGTATAAACAAGCTGCACAAATTTTATATCGCCTATGGTGGGAAGAGGCGGAAACTTCGACGGAAGCACAAGAGTTAGAAATTCATCGCTTGGCTTTGCTGGGGAAGGATGAAGAAATTGCGGGAAACCTAGCTAGTTCATTGGCGAACCGCTTGTGGCATGAAAGTCGATTTCGGGAAGCAATACATCTGTGCAAATCAACCTTAGAAATTACTAAAAACCATATTGTTCTCAAAGAAATTGCTTATTGTGAACACCAACTAGGTGAGGTTGATCAAGCATTAAACTATTACCAACAAGCTTTAAATCTTTGTCCCGCAGAAGACGAACAAGAATTAGCATCAATTTATCATTATTTAGGGATGCTAAAAGCCAACAAAGGGGAAGTGGAGCAAGCGATCAAACTCTACAATCAGTCTTTGGAAATAACTGAACGCATTAGTAATGTCCAAACCAAAGCGGCGACGTTGCACGAACTGGGAGGTATCTACGCCAACAAAGGAGAAGTGGATGAAGCGATCGCACTCTACAATCAAGTCCTTGAAATTGATGAACGCATTGGAAATGTCCAAGGCAAAGCGGCGACGTTGCACCAACTGGGAGGTATCTACGCCAACAAAGGGGAAGTGGATGAAGCAATCGCACTCTACAATCAGTCTTTGGAAATAACAGAACGCATTGGTGATGTCCAAACCAAAGCGGCGACGTTGCACCAACTGGGAATTCTCTACGCCAACAAAGGGGAAGTGGATGAAGCGATCGCACTCTACAATCAGTCTTTGGAAATAAATGAACGCATTGGTAATGTCCAAGGCAAAGCGGCGACGTTGCACAATCTGGCAGGTATCTACGCCAACAAAGGGGAAGTGGAGCAAGCGATCGCACTCTACAATCAGTTCTTTGGAAATAACAGAACGCATTGGTGATGTCCAAACCAAAGCGGCGACGTTGCACCAACTGGGAATGATCTACGCCGACAAAGGGAAAGTGGAGCAAGCGATCGCACTTTACAATCAAGTCCTTAAAATTGATGAACGCATTAGTAATGTCCAAACCAAAGCGGCGACGTTGCACGAACTGGGAAGAATCTACGCCAACAAAGGAGAAGTGGATGAAGCGATCGCACTCTACAATCAGTCTTTGGAAATATTTGAACGCATTGGTGATGTCCAACACAAAGCGGCGACGTTGAACAATCTGGGAATGATCTACGCCAACAAAGGGGAAGTGGATGAAGCGATCGCACTTTTGAACCAATCTTTGGAAATAACTGAACGCATTGGTAATGTCCAACACAAAGCGGCGACGTTGCACTGTTTGGGAATACTCTATACCAATAAAGGAAAAGCCGAGGAAGCGATCGCACTTTTCAATCAGTCTTTGGAATTAAGTGAACGTCTTGGTGATGTCCAAGGCAAAGCAATGAATCTATGGTACTTAGGACATTTGGCAGAACAGTAGGGTAAATACACTAAAGCGATATCCTATTTGCAACCAGCTTTAGAGATTTTACAGCGATTGAAGTCACCGGATGCTGAAGGTGTGCGTGCAAGTCTTGATAGGATAATTCGTAATTCGTAATTACAGCACTGAAAGTTTTTTGTCTCACGCAGAGGCGCAGAGGCGCAAAGAAGAAGGCAAGAGTGTGGTTTAAGTAAATGAAAACTGGTGTAATGAGTCTTGGATACTCGTTAACGAGTATTTGAACTGGATGAATCCACCTCTGAACTCCGTTAATGAGTATTTGAACTGGATGAATCCACCTCTGAACTCCGTTAACGAGTATTTGAACTGGATGAATCCACCTCTGAACTCCGTTAACGAGTATTTGAACTGGATGAATCCACCTCTGAACTCCGTTAACGAGTATTTGAACTGGATGAATCCACCTCTGAACTCCGTTAACGAGTATTTGAACTGGATGAATCCACCTCTGAACTCCGTTAACGAGTATTTGAACTGGATGAATCCACCTCTGAACTCCGTTAACGAGTATTTGAACTGGATGAATCCATCTCCGAACTCCGTTAATGAATATTTAATACTCGTTCACGAGTTTTTACGAACTTCAAAGTAATAGAATATCTTAATATTTCTTGTGGGATGGGCGTCTCGCCCGTCCTGTAAACTAAGCGGGCAAGATGCCCACCCCACAAGTAGTAGTAATTTATTTGTTGGAGTTTCCTTACAGGAATTCAGGTGAGAGAATCTGGATCTATGCCGAGCGATCTTAATCTTTGGGCTAGCAATTCGGCACGTTGCTGGACTTCCTGGGCTTGTTGTTGAGCAAATTTTGCTTGCTCTTCTGGTGTTAAAAGCCTTTGCCCTTGGCGATCGTACCAATACAACCACTCGCGGGGAATGCCCAGATAAGTTCCTCGTTCCATGCCAATTCCTAAACCAATCTCTGGTAGCCAAACCGGACTACCATCTTCTAGTGCAGTGTAATCACCATTAATTAATTTGTATACTTCCAACCGTGGCTTTCGGCGACGAAATGGATTGTAGACTACATAATATAAAATCCCTAGTTTTGCATACTCCGCTTTCTTAGTTGAGTATTCGCCACGGTAGTTTTGAGATATTACTTCCAACGCTAATATCGGTACTTTTCTCTCTTCCCAAAGCACATAACTGGGGCGGAGGTTTTCATCATAAAATCGCTCTACGCCCAGACTCAAAAACCCATCTGGTACTATTGGCGGTAAGTCTGGATCGTAATAAATACCCATATCTACGCCAAAAAACCAATCCATACGTTCTGGCCAAGCCATTGCCAAAAGCGTTTTCAGTAAGCCGGGAATCAAATCTTGTAATTCATTATCCACGGGGGTATCGTCAGAGTCTGGTAGTTCCTCTGATGAAGGCAAACAAGCTAATGGATCGTAATTTAGCATGATTGATTTCCCGTTCCTCAATTATGACTACATCTTTAATTCTATTAATGAATTCTGATAGCAATTTAAATGAGAGAATCAGGATCTACGCCGAGCGATCGCAACACGTTGTTTGCCTTGCTGGAGTTGTTGAGTGTATTTCATCTTTGCTTCTGGTGTTAAAAACCTACACCTGCCCCCTGTCCCTTTGCCTACTGTCTCAGTTCTTTGATATTTTTCATCACTTGTTGGTATAAGTCGTTGTTACCCTGACTTTGAAAAATGCTCGCTGCTTTTTCTAAATCCTTGAGTGCCCCCTGTCTATCTCCATTGGTGGCGCGGGCATTTCCTCGGTTATTGTAGGCAGGGGCAAAGTTAGGGTTGAGGCGAATGGCTTGATTGTAATCTGCGATCGCACCCGTTGGATCTCCATTGGCAGCACGGGCATTTCCTCGGTTATTATAGGCGATCGCATATCTGGGATTAAGGCGAATCGCTTGACCGAGATCGTCTATTGCCCCTTTTCTGTCTCCATTGGCGGCGCGGGCATTTCCCCGGTTGTTGTAGGCTTCGGCGTAGTTGGGATTAAGGCGAATCGCTTCACTATAATCTTTAACTGCTTCTCTGTTACCTTCTAGTGAGGCGCGGGCATTGCCCAGGTTATTGTAAGCTTCAGCGTCGTTAGGGTTGATGCGGAGGGCTTGATTGTAATCTGCGATCGCTTTTTCCTTGTCCCCCAAATCAAAGTAGGCTAATCCCCGACCGTTGTAGGCTGCGCCATATTGAGAGTTTTGACTAATTGCCTTACTATAGGAAGCGATCGCAGCTTGTAAATCGCCGTTTAAATGCTGATTCTTTCCCTGAAGATAGAATTCCCCACCTCTGGATGCTGTAGCTGAACGACGGCTAGGTGTACTAACTCCTATTTCTGTCACCAAAACACTGTCATTCTTGCTACAAGAAACACTGCTAATTGCTGTCAATGTAGTAAAAATAGCTATAGTAAATACTTGATTTACCCTTGTTCGCTTTTGTCTAAATAAACGCCGTCTCATAATTTAATATAAACTGCCATAACACCTGAACGTAATTAGTAACCAAAATCTAGATTTTAATTCTTTAACTCAATGGTTATTCTAACTTTGGATAGACGTTTCAAGTCAATTAACAAATTTACCAGATATTCAATATATTTATTTAATAGTTATATTAAGGGAAAAACATGAATTATAAAGTATAAAAATTGTCAATTCGGCTCTTTGTTTTTGTCATCTCTTTACTTCTTGACAATGGATTTCTGAGCAGAAAGCTACTGTAGCTCATGTTTTTTAAGATACTTTTTGAAAAAAATATATTTGAAATCTTAAGATTTGCTATAAACAATAACTCCATAAATTCTGACATTGGTAGCCTTATGGACAATTTACTCATCTTCTTTTTCACTCTCTTGAGCTTTCGGAGTTAGCCGCCAAGAGGTAGTTTTTTCAATATCTACAGACAGTTGTTCTAGATTTGGGCCTAAATCTTTTTGGAGTTTCTGAGTTAGTGTGATGGGAAAATCTAAATCAATATCTTGGGTTTGTGCTAGCCTGGCCAATTCTGAAAAAGTAGCTTTGACTGTAGTGCGATCGTAACTAGTCAGCTTATGATAATAAGTTTCAGATATATTCTGAGCTTGCATCGCTTTTTTCATACGTTCTTGCAAATGCTCAAATTCTGAATTCAACAACTTCCATTGTTGCTCAAGTTGTGAGTATCTAGTACTTAGTGATATTAAATCTTCCGTTGTGGGTTCTGGGTTGGCTTTGGCTTGTAAACCTAATAAATTTGAGTGGATTTGAGCAAGATAAATACAATCTAGATAAGCATACTCTATCTGTTCTTCAGTCAGGGGGCGTTTTCCCCAATCGCTGGTTTGCTCTTGTTTATCGATATTGTTAAAGCTACAAAGTGCTGTAGCTATGGTTTTGAGTTGATAGTTAGGTAATGGCAAAATATGGTAGGGAATTTTTTTTGCCATTTCTAAAGTGCAAGTAATATTTTTAGCTTTCTTGTTACCGAGAAATTTTAGATCATAACTGGCATTGTGAAAAACTTTTTCAATGGCAGAATTTATCATAATTTTTTCAATAAACTCAGCTATGATATTAGGTTTATCTAGCACATCTAAAAGATAGACGCGATCGCCACTCATATCTTGGGGATTATCTAACACCTGAATCAGCGATAATCTAGGATTACGACTTTTATAGTCAGCTACTTCTGTATCTATCCACAGTGTTTTGACATTGGTGTATTCAGCGACAATAGCACTAATTTCGCTGGCAGAAGTGAGGTAGGGCATTGGCTGATATTTCCTGAATATTTAGGGCATTTTAAGTAAGCCATAGTTTTCTAAAGTAACATTTTGTTGGTAATTTTGCTGGCACAGTATTGCAAAAAGATGAAGTTTTGAGCTGCATAGGCGTAGACATCGCCAAACTGACCCAAATCTGATAACATCGATTCACTACTTTAAGGCTGCATAGTTTATCATTGGAAAAGTTCCTCAGCATCTACATTAAATTCATAGGAGCTACAGGCCGTATATAGAGGTATCTTGGTAAGCAACCGTCAATAAAATTGAATTGGTGCTTCTCAAAATGGCTGCAAAATCTTAGCCTAAACAAATCGTTCAAGTTCCAATTTCCAGTAACCTGAGTAATTGCTTGGACACTTTTGCTACTTCACATTTAATTGCTTTTTAACATCTGCTCCTCACCATGACACACAAATTAATTGCTTCCAGTAATCAATTCGGAGATAGATAATGAAAAAGCTAATTCTATTAATCGTTAGTAGCATTTTGGTAGTTGGTACTTTTGGCTGCCAAGAGGCTCCTAAAACTGGTTCGGAAACTCCTAGCACTACTAATGAAGCTGCTCAAGTACCAGCAAAACCTGCTTCTCAGACAAATGAAACTGCCAAAGTTCCAGGAATACAAACAACTCCTTTAGCAACTAGCACAGATACTAAAGTTAAAACCGATTCTGAAAAAACGGCAGCAACAAAAGTTAAAAGCGACTTAAAAACTGAAGTTAGCGCCAAGTTGAACAAAGGCTTACCAGGCAATAAGTTACAGGTTGAGAACAAAGAGGGTGAAATTATCCTCAAAGGCACAGCGACTTCTGCTGAAGAACTCAAGAAAGCTGAAACTTTGGCTAAGGAAGTTCAAGGTGTGAAGACTGTGAAGGTGGAAGCAAAAGTTGAAACTGTGAAAAAGCCATAAAAGAATAACTGGAGTTCTCAGTTAACATCGGCATGAAAGCCAAACAGGGACTTACATTTGTGTAAGTCCCTGTTTTTTATTTGCTCAATTTTAAGTCACACCACTCTATTAGTTTGTCAAGGAAGTTCGTAGTAAAGACTAAACTCCTTCGAATATTGTGCTTTTCTTTGAAATAAGATTTTCCTTACCCCCTCTGCGTTCTTTGCGGCTCTGTGGTAGCCTTGCAACAAGCTGTTACGCGTCTACGATAATCCTGAATTCTCTCCCCTACCCTCTTGCGAATTTTTAATTAGTTGATACACTTGTTCTTCATTAGCCCAGTTAACCAGCGCCTATGGTTCATATCAAGCGCGTGGAACTTACCAACTTCAAATCCTTCGGCGGTACTACTTCAGTCCCTTTGCTGCCGGGGTGTACTGTCATATCTGGGCCAAATGGTTCAGGTAAATCTAATATTCTCGATGCACTGCTATTTTGCCTCGGACTCTCCAGTTCTAAGGGAATGCGAGCCGATCGCTTACCAGATTTGGTAAATAACACCCAAACGTCTAAAGGACGCGCTTCTATTGAAGCTAGTGTCACTGTGACGTTTGATTTGTCAGATGAAATCTCACACAAAGACACAAAGGCGCAAAGGGAGGAAGTAGAGGAGGCAGGGGAGGCAGAGGGAGCAGGGGAAGCAGGGGAAGCAGGGGAAGAAAATCCAAAATCCAAAATCCAAAATCCAAAATCGGCAGAGTGGAGTGTTACTAGAAGGCTGCGAGTCACCCACCAAGGAAGTTACACGTCGAATTACTATATCAATGGTGAAGCTTGCACATTGACAGAATTACATCAGCAACTAAGTAACCTGCGGGTTTATCCTGAAGGCTACAACGTGGTGCTGCAAGGGGATGTCACCAGTATTATCTCGATGAATGCGCGGGAACGGCGGGAAATTATTGATGAATTGGCTGGGGTGGCGGCGTTCGATCGCAAAATCATTCAAGCCAAATCAACTTTAGATGAGGTGAAGGAGAAGGAAGATAGCTGTCGGATTATTGAGACAGAATTAACTGCACAACGCGATCGCCTTTCCCAAGATCGTGCTAAAGCTGAGAAATATCAAAAACTCCGCACGGAATTTCTGGCTAAACAATCCTGGGAAGCGGTTTTATCATGGCGATCGCTACAAGCACAACAAGAAAAGTTAGTTCACGAAATTCAAACAGGCGATCGCAATTCTAGTGAACTCTCAACTCAACTCACAAATCTAAATTCCGAAATCGTCCAAAAAACTGCTGAACTTGAACAACTCAATGCCCATGTCAAAGCATTGGGAGAAGATGAACTTCTGGCGGTACAATCTACCCTTGCCACCCAAGAAGCCGAACGAAAACAACTCCAGCGCCAGCTAACGGAATTAGAAACAGCTTCTCAAGAAACTACCAAACGTCTCACTCAAACTCAGCAAGAAATTCAAAAACACCGACATTCCCTAGAAGAAATTGCCGAAACACACATTGTAGAGACGCGATTCATCGCGTCTTCCCAACACCAAAGGAATGAAGCCCACCAATCTCTAGAAACCTCCCGCGAAGCCGCCGCAGAAATCGCCTCAGCTTCGGAAGCCTGGGTGCAGCAACAAACGGCATTCAACCGTCAAATTGAAACTCTGTTGCATACTCTAGAACCGCAACGTACAGAAAAAGCACAACTCACAGAACGCAATAATCAGTTACAGCAATTAATTTCCGAGCAAACCCAGCTAATTGAACGCGACGAACCACTATTAGCCCAAAAACAAACTGAATGTAGTCAAATTGAAACGGAATTTAACGCCTCTAGCGAACCCATCCAGAATTTAGCCCAAAATCTCTCAGCCACAGAACAAGAATTGCAAATCCAACAGGAAACCCAAAAGCGGTTACTTTTTGAACAACGGGAAAAACAACGCCAGTTGGATAAAATCGAGGCGCAAACGCAAGCACAGCAAGAAGTCCAAGGAACCCAAGCAAGTAAAGTTATTTTACAATCGGGAATGCCTGGACTTTGTGGCTTAGTTGTGCAGTTAGGAAAGGTGGAACCCCGCCATCAGCTAGCTTTAGAAATGGCCGCCGGTGGACGCTTGGGACATATTGTGGTGGAAGATGATAGTGTAGCCGCAGCCGGGATTGAATTGCTCAAACAGAAACGTGCCGGGAGAGCGACTTTTTTACCACTAAATAAAATTCATGCTCCTAAATTTACTCAAGATGCAACGCTGCGTTTCGCTAGTGGCTTCGTTAACTATGCTGTTAACTTAGTCGATTGCGATCGCCGTTACAAAGATGTATTTAGCTATGTTTTTGGTAACACGGTAGTATTTGCCAGCCTTGAGGCGGCGCGGAAAAATTTAGGTTTATATCGCATCGTCACCTTAGATGGGGAGTTGTTAGAAACTAGCGGTGCAATGACTGGTGGTAGTAACAGCAATCGTTCAGCGTTGCGGTTTGGTACGGGTGAAGCGGCAGAATCTGATGAAGCGATCGCTTTGAGAAGTCGCTTGGTGGATATTGAGCGAGTTTTAGAGCGTTGTACTGAAGCGATCGCTACTTTGTCAGCTAGAGCCAAAAAACTGACGCAAGAATTAACAGAAGCGCGTCAGGCGCGGCGCGAACAGCAGTTGCAATTAGAACAGTTGCAGAAAGATATTAAGAATTTGACAGTGCAATTAGAGGGGACGCGATCGCAACTCGCCCAAAACAGCGAAAAGTTAGCCACTGCTCAATCCCGATTAGAAATCTTGGAGCGGGAATTACCGGGACAAGAAACTCAACTGCAACAATTGCGACACGCCCTAGCAGAGTTAGAAGCATCCCAAACCCCCAGTGAATGGCAACAAATCCAGGCAACCATTAAAATTCAAGAGCAACAATTGCAACAGCGTGAAACAGCGTTACGGGAAGCTGAACAAAGATTAAAAAATTTAGAAAATCAGCAACAACGTTTGCAAGAAAAAATCCAAGAAGCAGAAACGCGAATTACCGAATACGAAACCCAACAAATCTCTTGTAGAGACGCGATTCATCGCGTCTCCACACAAATCACAACGATAAACGACCAAATCACCCAAACCCGTTTATCGTTGAGCCAAATGGAACAGAATTTGGGAGAAGAGAAACAAAAACGCGACACTACAGAATTGGAAGTGCGATCGCACCTTTTGCGCCAACAACAATTGCAATGGGAAATCGAAAAACTCAAAGAAACCCAAGAGAAGCGGCGGGAGGAACTAATTGCACTGCAAAGCCAGTTGCGGGATATGGGAGCAGAATTACCAAATCCCCTGCCGGAAGTTCCAGATAAGGTAGATTTGGAAGAATTGCAGAAAGAATTGCGATCGCTTACCAAACGCTTACAGGCAATGGAACCGGTTAATATGCTGGCGTTGGAAGAATACGAACGCACTCAAAACCGTCTTCAAGAACTGACCCAAAAATTAGAGACGCTTGAAGGGGAACGCACCGAATTACTTTTGCGGATTGAAAACTTTACCACATTGCGGCAACTTGCTTTTAAAGAAGCGTTCGATGCTGTCAACGAAAACTTTCAATCAATTTTTGCCATTCTTTCCGACGGCGACGGCTTCTTGCAACTTGAGAATCCCGAAGATCCCTTTAGTAGTGGATTAAATTTAGTCGCGCACCCCAAAGGCAAACCCGTACAGCGCCTGGCTTCCATGTCTGGGGGAGAAAAATCACTTACAGCTTTGAGCTTTATCTTTGCTCTTCAACGCTACCGCCCATCACCCTTTTACGCCTTTGACGAAGTGGATATGTTCTTAGATGGGGCAAACGTAGAACGATTAGCTAAAATGATTAAGCAACAGTCACAACAAGCCCAATTTATAGTTGTGAGTTTGCGTCGTCCGATGATAGAATCAGCCGAACGCACAATTGGCGTTACTCAAGCACGAGGAGCCTACACTCAAGTTTTGGGGATTAAATTACAATCATCCAATACATCTGCTTGAGTTTTTGTTAATAATAGTGTATAGACAAACCGGATTCGAGATCAGGACTCGGTATAGAATGACCTCCGAACAGATAATTAGACGTTCCGATATATTAAACACCCAGGTGATTACCCGCGACAATGGCAAGCGGCTAGGCATCATCAGTCAAGTATGGGTTGATATTGATCAACGAGAGGTTGTGGCTCTTGGTTTGCGAGACAGCCTGATCTCCATTTCGGGCATACCGCGCTACATGTACCTCAACAACATCAGCCAGATTGGTGATGTCATCTTAGTTGATAACGAAGATGTAATAGAAGATATCGAAGTTGAATCTCTCAGCAATCTGATTAACTGGGAAGTAATTACAGAAACAGGTGAAGTATTAGGCAAAGTCCGGGGCTTCAAGTTCAACGGCGAAACCGGGAAGCTTAACTCTATAGTCATCGCTTCTTTAGGATTACCCCAAATTCCCGACCAATTTTTGAGTACTTACGAGTTCTCAGTAGATGAAATTGTCAGTACTGGCCCCAATCGGTTGATTGTGTTTGAGGGAGTTGAAGAACGGGTGAATCAGTTGACAACTGGTTTACTAGAGCGTTTAGGTATCGGCAAAGCGCCGTGGGAGAGGGATGCAGAAGAAGAATACGGCTATACCCCACCACGCCAAGTTGCACCAGGTAATCAACTCCCTAGTGGTGTGCCATTGCAGCCACCCAAGCAGAGAGTTCGCGCCCCCGAACCCGTAGCGCGGGAAGAAGAATGGAATGAAGACTATGTGGAAGAAGAAAGGCCACAGCGTCAGGTAATGAAGGCGCGGCAGTATGAATCTATTCAATACGAAGAAGACGAGGAAGAAGATAACTGGAGTGAAGCAACAGGCAACGACAGGTATCAACAACCGCAGCCGCTAAAGTATGAAGCCAAGCCTTACAGCAAGCCTTATGTTGATGAATACGATGATTATGACGACGTAGACGGCGATGCTTGGGAAGATGAGCCGAAGCCTGTGAATATTCCCAAGAAAGTTAAGGAAAGACAGCCAGAATACGAAGAAGAAGGCGGATATTAATTAATTCGTAATTCGTAATGACGCGACGCTCCTGCGTCGCTAACGCTTCACTATCGCGGACTCGCTACCGCTACGCTAACGTAGTTCGTAATTCAACAGGAAAATTACGAATTATTTCTCAGATAAGTTTAGCCCTCTCCTTGTAAGTAAGGAGGGGGCTAATTTTTTAGGATAAGTGAGGTGTGGAAGCAATACTTGGTTCGGTTAAGGTTTTTTGATGAAAATTCTAGATCGCAAAGACGCGACGCGATGAATGATCATAAAGACGCGATAAATCGCCGTCTCTTGTCTTAACCTATTGGCTTAGAGGTAGATATTCAATTCGATCCTGGTATTCATCCTCAAACGAATCTTCAACAATTTGTCCAATGCTTTAGTTTGCATCTATGGTGAAAATTCCAGGAATATGGCGACCTGAAGCTAAATGGTGAGCCAAATGTCTAGGCATCGACTTACGGTTATTGTTCAGAAACTCCCCAAAAGCTGCTAGCGTCAAACAAAGGAAAAATATCGTTGTGGACTTTCGAGCTTGAAAACGCGTTCTAATTACTGGCAACTACTGCCTTATATCCGACTCCAGTGGAAAACCATCGCCAAGGGACTTATTGGTATCTTGGGATACGTGCTGGCGACATTAGTGTTGATAAATCTTGCCGGTAAATTGGCAATTCCCTTTGCACAGGGTAATGTAGTAGCGATCGCTCAAATAACTGGCAGTTGTGCCTTAGTCTTTCTTGTCAGAGGCTTGTTTCAGTCTATACAAGATATGTACATGGCGAAAGCTTCTTTGAGAGTTGCTTTTTATCTCCGTCAGCAAGTCTACGCCCATCTGCAAAAGCTAAATCTCAGCTATTTTGAAACTGCAAAAGCAGGTGATTTATCTTACCGCCTCACGGAAGATGTTGACCGCATTGGCGAAGTGGTAAATAAAGGATTTCACGACTTTATCCCCTGCATTTTGCAGTTGTTGGCAATTCCGATTTACATGATTTATCTGAATTGGCAACTGACATTAGCAACGGTGATAGTTGCGCCGTTAATGGGTATTTTAGTTGGCTGGTTTGGTGAACGTTTACGCAAGTATTCCTTAAAAAGTCAAAATCGCGTGTCGGGTTTATCAGCCATTCTCGCGGAAGTTTTCAACGGTATTCGTTTGGTACAGGCTTTTGCAGCCGAAAATTACGAAATCGCCCGCTTTGGCCATGAAGCAGAACGCAGTCTCAAAGCTAAATATTCAGCCGAACGCCTGAAAGCGATTCAGATTCCCATTGTGGGATTTCTGGAAGCTTTAAGTGCGTTATCGTTACTGATTGTGGGAGCGTGGCAAATTTCCCAGAATAACTTAACAGTGGCGAATTTTTTCAGCTATCTGGCGGCGGCGGCGCTGTTAATTGATCCCATTGGTCATACTACTAACAACTACAACGAATTTAAGCAGGGTGAAGCATCTGTTGACCGCGTTTTTGAATTGATGGCAATTCAGCCGACGGTGATAGAAAAGATCAATGCGATCGCTCTCCCCCCAGTCAAAGGCAAAATAGAATATCGTCATATTTCCTTTGCCTATAAGCCAGGTGAACCCGTATTAAAAGATATCAGTTTATTGGTATCACCAGGTGAAGCGATCGCTCTTGTGGGTGCTTCGGGTGCTGGTAAAACCACATTTGTCAATCTCCTCCCCCGTTTTTACGACCCGGAAGTTGGTCAAATTTTCATTGACGATGTTGATATTCGGGATGTGAAGCTGCATAGTCTGCGGCGACAAATTGGGATTGTTCCGCAAGAAACCATCATGTTTTCGGGGACAATTGCCCAAAATATCGCTTTTGGACAAGATGTTTTTGACATGGAAGCAGTGAAAGAGGCGGCGAAAATTGCTAATGCTCATCAGTTCATTAGCCAACTACCAGAGGGTTATCAGACCTGGGTAGGCGAACGTGGGGTAAACTTATCAGGAGGACAAAGACAAAGAATTGCGATCGCTCGTGCGGTTCTCCTCAATCCCCAAATCTTGATTCTTGATGAGGCGACATCAGCATTAGACTCTGAATCAGAAGCACTGGTACAGGAAGCGCTGGAAAGACTGATGCAAAAACGCACAGTATTTATTATTGCTCACCGTTTATCAACCGTGAGACGGTGCGATCGTATTTTAGTTCTCGAACAGGGACAAATTGTTGAATCAGGAACCCATGAAGAATTATTAGCTCTAGAGCATCGCTACGCGCGGTTTTATGCCCAGCAATTTAGTTAGCAGTACAGAATACACAGAGGCTTAGAGAAAAGTAGAACTTTTTAAAAGTTTGTGTTGGATTGACTTTTTTGGTTGATTACTTTGTCCTGGTGTCACATAATCGATTCCGAGATTGATGGTACTTTGTTTTTGCACCAACTCCTTTATCCCAATCGCGATATAAGCCATGACACTCAATTTATATTTACTGCGACATGGAGAAACTACTTTTAGTCAAAGTGGTAATTTCTGCGGTGAAACTGATGCGGAGTTGACAACAGAAGGGATGCAGATGGCATCCGGTTTTGCCGATGTTTATCAAAAATTGAAGTGGGAAGCTGTTTATGTTAGCCCGATGAAGCGCACAATTGCAACTGCCAAGCCATTTTGTGATGCTATCGGTATGGATATGCAGTTGCGTGACGGACTTAGAGAAGGTAGTTACGGCGAATGGGAAAGGAAGAGTAAATCGTTTGCTCAAGAGAATTACGCAGAAAACTATGTAAAATGGTTGACAGAACCCGCTTGGAATGCACCACTAGGTGGAGAAACTGCGGTAGATATTGCTAACCGTTCTATGCCTGTAATTGCTGAAATTCAAGAAAAACATCACCAAGGTAATGTTTTAGTGGTTTCCCATAAAGCCACGATTCGGATTATGCTTTGCAGTTTACTGGGAATTGATTTGGGGCGCTATCGCTATCGGGTGAATATTTTGGTCGCGTCGGTAAGTATGGTTAAATTTGACGTTAATGGCCCTTTGTTAGAAATATTAGGCGATCGCCATCATATACCCGATCATATTCGCTCTCGTCCGGGAACATAAACTTGAGAATCCTAGTTTTGTAGGTTGGGTGCAGCGATAGCGTAACCCAACATAAAATTTGGTGGTAATGTTGGGTTGCGTTTCACTCCACCCAACCTACATAAATATATCTTTTAAAAAACTCTAGGTTTCAACATAAATGAGGTTTAATTAGCAAAAACTTTTGTTATGAGTGGGATGCAAGCCGGGTTTGACATGACTTGTCAAGAAGGGATAGCAGCCTTTCAAAATACCAAATTAGATGAGCTTACCCTGGGTATTTAGCATAGTTTTTGCAAAAATAATTTCGTTAACGATGTCCATAACATCATTGACTACATCTTCTGCTGTTGAAGGGTCATTGATATATTGATTTAGTGACTTAAATTTTTCCGGTGAGATATTTCCCATTAATTTACTATCCCAATTTGCCAGCATTTCATCGAATACTTTTTTGGCATCGCCATCAAAAAATCCTGTTCCTGCAACTAAAATACTCTTTTTGCTTCTGAGTTTAACAGCATCATTTTTAATAGCATCAGTAAGCTGATTGATAAATCCATTAAAGTTTTGAGACGGATCAATGCTTAATTTATCCGAGATAAAAAACATGAATTCATCAATCTTCTGGGAAATTTCCATAATTTTTTCAGCAACATTATACATTGCAGAATCTTCATGAGCAGATAGTTCTGAACCCATAAGTTGTTTTAGTGTTTCACTCTGTTGCTTCCAATATTTTATATACTCAGTCTTACCTTCTTTGGTATAAACATTAGCATCCTGTAAAACCACAGGAAAAACTTTTTGTTCATAATCCTTGCGCTTCATGATTTCAACAGCTTCAAACATACAGTATTCAGAGCGCAAATATTTGTCGCTGACAACGACAATTACATAGTTTCCGCGCCCGATTTCCTGCATGAAGTCGTGTATACTCTTACCTAGCGTTAAATAGTTGCGATCGCGAATTAAGTTGTAACGTTCAGAAATAAGTGCAGTGCAAATTTTATCCACTAATTCTTCGCGTTGACTACTTAATTCACTCTTGTTATCTTTCCATGCATAAGATATATATATCTGATTCATTTTTTTAAGGTTTTCTAATATGCGATAGAGAAATTTAGAACTAATAAGTGAATAAAATTCGCTACTACATAAACTATTGTCCATCTACGTGGACTGAAAAAATAACCAACGCAGGCAAAAATAATTCTGAGGTAGGTTTTAGAGCATCAGAACTTTGGAGTTTAGTCTGTATAGCCGTGATTTCTAATCACTAAGGCTGAATAAAATTTTACTTTTATATTTGATAACCGACCTACGTATTTTCTCGCAATTTAATTAGGATTGCTATGTCTATACAATTTAGTTAAAAATTTTTGTAGAGACGTTGCATTGCAACGTCTCTTATCAGATTATTAGTCGTGTAAATTACACCAGATATAATCTCAATCAGCTGTCCAGATTAAAAAGAAAATAGGTGTGATTTTACTATTTTCTAGACTGAATTGCCTGGATTAACTCATAAAAAGGTTGCCAATTATCTTCTTGAGCAATTGCTTCCCAAGTAGACTCAATCACAGGTCTTAATAGTGCCGTTTTAGGATTATGAACAGCTAGTGTTTGGCCAATTACATCGGTGCGATCGCTATCAAAATCATTCAACATTTTATGGTATAGTATGCACCAATCATCAAAAATTCCCGACGCACCCGGTACTGGCACAATATCTGAATTATTCATCACAAAACCTGGCTCATCTCGCCATTTTGATGAAAAAGTCCGAGCCATCTCATAAAAAAACTGGTGATAACCAACTTGGCTATCTTTCAAGAATTCAACCGTTAGATTCAACAATTCCGCAGCTTGTGGGTGTGACAATTCCACAAAACCTAACTTTTTCAACATCAAAGAACTGTATTCAGCTTGATAATACTCATCAAACCTTTCTAATGCCGCTTCCATTTCCTCCTTATCAAGAATCGCCTTTAAAGGTTCTTGGAGCATTTGTAAATTCAACTGACAAATACTTGGTTGATTGCCGTAACAATAGCGTCCATAATAATCAAAATATGCAGCTATAAAGGATGGGTTATAAGTTGGGATAAACGCGTAAGGGCCATAGTCAAAACTCTCTCCAGTGATTGACATATTGTCAGTATTTAGGACTGCATGACAAAAGCCAGCCGCCATCCACTGCGCTACTAGTTCTGCAACTCGTTTCACTAATTCGGCGTAAAACAAGACATATTTATCTTGTTCAGCGCTTAAGTGTCGATAATATTGCTCAATTACGTGGTCTAACAGCTTCTTAGTTAAATCTGGACGCTGAAAATAGTGCAGTCGCTCAAAAGTGCCAAACCGAATATGAGAACTGCTCATTCTAATCATCACAGATGAGCGGGTAGGTGAAGGTTCATCGCCCCGCCAGAGGGGTAAACCTGTTTCAATCATGCTCAAACAGCGCGAGGTACGTACACCCAAGTGGTGCAGTGCTTCCGCAGCCAGAACTTCCCGCACCCCACCTTTGAGCGTGAGCATCCCATCGCCTCCACGGGAGTAGGGCGTTCTCCCAGAGCCTTTTGTACCAAAATCGTATAATTCGCCATCAGTGGCGCGGACTTGTCCATAGAGAAAGCCTCTACCATCACCCAGCTGTCCGTTATATTCACCAAATTGATAGCCGTGGTAACGTAGTGCTAACAAGGGTTTGCGCCCCTGAAACTGGCCAAAAGCTGTGATGAAATCTTCGTCTTTAACTACTTGAGGGTCTAAACCCAAACGAGGTAGTAGTGCATCGTTACGCCAACGCAAGAGGTGTTGGGGAAATTCTGCTGCTGCCACCTCATCATAGTAGTCATCACCTAGAGATTCTAAGGCGCTTTCGTAGTTGAGGGAGAGAAGAGGATTGCTAGAATTTTTGTAGTTTGGAGTTTCAGCCAGAGTCATTACAAGCAAAGCTTAATTCATTCTTCCCTTAATACTACCTCTGGCTTCAACATCAGCATAGACACAAAAAGCGACCCATATCTAAAATATGGCAGCGCCACCATTAAAATCTAGAGTGCATAATGAATAAAGTTTTGCAATTAAAGAAAAAATTAACTCAATTAGCTATTTTAGACGCTACATTTGAGGTTTTTGGCTCAGAATCACACCAATATCAATTAAAACCTTGCTTGAGTAACAAAGATATTCAACTGTTTGAATCCAGATGCAATATTAGTTTACCAAGTGAATATAAAAACTTTCTGTTAGAAATTGGCAATGGTGGTGCGGGGCCAGGATACGGCTTATCTGGACTATCGGGAATTGAATATGAAGATGTCATCGCAGAAAAACTATACCAAGAGAAGTACGAAATTCTCTCTAAACCATTTCCTTTAACAGAAGCGTGGAATGATTTAGATTTGATTGTCAACAATAGAAATGATGCTTACTTTGACAATAAGTTTATCCAGGGTACTCTCACCATTACAACTTATGGTTGTGGAATTGATGCGATATTAGTCATTACCGGGGAGCAGTCAGGAAAAATCTGGATAGATGACCGTACTAATGATAATGGAATATATCCTGCTTCTTTGGATTTTTGTAGTTTTTTCCATGATACCGACCCTGATGATTCTCATCCAAATAGCGACCAGGGGCAGCCTTTAAGTTTTTATGATTGGTATGAAGACTGGCTTAACCGAAGTTTGCATCAAATCCGCCAGTCTTCGGAAACTTAAGCTTAATTAAATCAAACTGAGTTTTTTACTTTTTAATTGGTTGCGATACTGGTTGAGTAGTTCCTACTGGATTTGATGTTGGTGAAGTAATTCCTACTGAGTTTGATGTTGGTTGTGATGCCTGTGAAGATAGAATTTGTCTTACTTGTTGGTTATAAGTTTGCAAAATTGATTGAACCTGTTTTTGTTGATCTTGATTCAGATCCAAAGATTTTAACACTATTCTAATTCTCTGACGGGATTGCAACGCTGCCTTAAATTTAGTGGCTTGAGACGGGTTTAATAGAGTTTCAATATTCTTATCTCTTTGCTGGCGAGCAAGCTGGATTTGTAAGCGCTGTTGCTTTGTAATATTAAGTTTTTGGTGTGCTGTAGGACTATTCTGAGTTGTTAAACCTTTTGTAGTGTGGGAAGTTGGAACTGGTGCTGCCAAAACAACTCCGTGCAATATGGTAGTAAAAGCGAAGATAGTAGAAAATACAGATAAACGCTTTATAGAATTAATAGACATTTTGAAAAACTCCTCAATCATCTAAAAGAAATTCGTCCATTGGCTCATTAGCCAGATGGTGAACAAATATTACTCTTGCATTTTCTTGTGGAGTTGTTGTGTATTTATTATGGATTTACTATGAATTTATAGATATTGCAAGCTAATGTCTCAATGTTGTTAATTAGCTGTGTATAAAGATAATACAGAAATACTGAACTTATTTAATAAGCTCGGTATCTCTACACTACTAGAAAATAGCTGTTTAAAATTTTGGTGCTTGCCAATTAGTATTTGTAAGACTTGTCATAATATGATCTTCCCATTGTCCATTAATTAACAAATAGTCTCTAGCGTATCCTTCAATGACAAATCCGAGTCTTTTTAAGACATTGCCACTGCGCCGATTATGAGGCATATAATTAGCCATAACTCGGTGAAAGTTTAACTCTTGAAAGAGATATTGATTTGCGGCTTTTAGCCCTTCTGTCATATATCCTTTACCTTGTTTACTTTCAGCAAGGCTATATCCCACGTAGCAAAAATGAGCGGCTCCTCTTACAAAATTGCTAAAATTTACGGTTCCAATAACTACAGTAGGATTTTTTTTTGTAAAAATAAATAGCTTTAATGATTGCCCATTAATAAATTCGAGAAAACTATTCTCTATCTGATATTGCCAATATTCTTCAGTGAAAAAACCATCAGCCCATAGAGGGTAGAATGGGGTGAGATAAGTTTTGTTATAAATAAAGTATTTAAGAATTTGGGGTATATCTTCATGAATCGCCGCTCGTAATAATAGGCGATCGCTAGTAATTAGTGGTAGTTCTGATATCATAATCGACGGGATCTCTTCCCAGCACATTCTCTAAATTTTATAAATTCTCTCATACCTACGGTTTAGCAGCAGCAGTTAGAGAGGAATCTCACTTCTTTACTCAGAACAGCTTTACACAATGCCCTTTACAACAGATAGGGTGAGTATTTTTGCTGGTAATCTGCCATTCCACCAAAATCTTGATAAGCTGATGTCTAATATCTAGAGCGCAAGGATTGAGAGCCAATGGGTGATAAAGCACAGTGCGGGGCATAACTTCGATAAAATCGCTTTGCCCAAACGCTGTACCGCAGGAAATTCAACCAAAAGACAGCTCAAGATTCAACCCAGTCTACAAGAAGGATAGTGATGTGGTGGGAATACGCTACGATTGGCAGGAATTAGAGATTCGGGCGATATACAATATGCCATTGCTAGAGCTTATTTATCAAGCTGCTAGCGTGCATCGCCAATATCATGACCCAACAAAAATACAAGTTTGTAAGCTTATATCTATTAAAACGGGAGGTTGTCCAGAAGATTGTAGCTACTGCGCCCAATCTTCGCGCTATAAAACAGAGGTAAAGGCGCAAGCACTTCTGGAAAAGGAAACCGTTGTTAACATCGCCCAGAAAGCTAAAGAAACTGGTGTTAGTCGCATCTGCATGGGTGCTGCTTGGCGCGAAGTCCGGGATAACTCACAATTTGAGGAAGTCCTGGAAATGGTCAAGGATGTAACCGCAATGGGTTTAGAAGTGTGCTGCACTCTGGGTATGTTGACGGCGAATCAGGCCAGAAAATTAGAAGAAGCGGGACTTTACGCCTACAACCATAACTTAGATACCTCGCAGGAATATTACAACACAATTATTACCACGAGAACTTATAGCGATCGCTTGAATACAATTGAGAATGTCCGTCAGACAAATGTTACTGTATGTTCTGGCGGTATCCTGGGTTTAGGCGAAACTGTCGATGACCGAGTTGGGATGTTACAAACTCTGGCAAATTTACATCCGCATCCAGAGTCAGTGCCAATTAATATTCTTTCACAAGTACCGGGCACACCCTTAGAAAATCAACCTGATGTCCCCATTTGGGATATTGTGCGAATGATTGCCACAGCCAGAATTTTAATGCCAGGTTCCGATGTGCGTCTGAGTGCTGGTAGGGCTAGACTTTCTCAAGTTGAACAAGCTTTCTGCTTTATGGCAGGAGCCAATTCTATCTTTTCTAGCGACGACAACAAAATGTTGACGGTGACAACTCCCTGTCCAGATTACGATACTGACCGAGAAATGCTCAATTTACTTGGTTTGGGGATGCGTCCACCTTCCCAAAGACAGGAGAAGGTAGCAAGTCCAGCAGTTGTAGGATAAATATCTTCTTGTGGGATGGGTGTCTCACCCGTCCCTAACTAAGGGCAGGCAAGATGCCAGCCCCACAAGAGTTTTAGTTAAATTATCTTCGCAGTCCGCAGACCGAACAACAGACCGACAGATAAACCGAAGAACAAAGCTAAAAAGCCGATGTAAGCTGCAATTGCAAACATTTATTTTTCTCCACAATACTTCCTAAATATATTGAATCATTAGTTATTAGTCATTTGTCATTTGTCATTTGTCATTGGGGCATGGTTATTCTTGTCTGCCTCATCTCCCCCACTCCCAGATTGCGATAGAATACAGCCCACGGGCGCTTGTTTGGGGTTGAGCAATGACTTCTTTAATTAATGTAAATTTACCAGAGCAGTCTTATGAGATTGCGATCGCACCTTCGAGTTTAGATCAACTGGGTCAACAGATGGCCAATCTGAAGCTAGGCAAGAAAGTACTGCTAGTTTCTAATCCGACGATTTTTAAGCATTATGGGGAAAGAGCAATTACATCCCTGACATCTGCGGGATTTGAAGTCGCTAGCTGCACCCTACCGCCTGGTGAACGCTACAAAACCCTTAATTCTATCCAAAAACTCTATGATGTCGCCTTAGAAAACCGCCTAGAACGTTCTGCGACGATGGTGGCTTTGGGCGGAGGTGTGATTGGCGATATGACTGGCTTTGCCGCCGCAACTTGGCTGCGCGGTATTAATGTTGTCCAAGTGCCTACAACTCTTTTGGCAATGGTAGATTCGGCAATTGGTGGCAAAACTGGCGTAAATCATCCCCACGGTAAAAACTTGATTGGGGCATTCCATCAGCCGCGTTTGGTTTTGATTGACCCAGATGTTTTAAAAACTCTTCCGATGCGCGAGTTTCGGGCAGGGATGGCAGAAGTTATTAAGTACGGTGTAATTTGGGATGCTGAATTGTTTGCCCAGCTGGAAGCAAGTAAACGGCTCGACCAACTCCGCTATGTAAAACCTGAGCTAATAAGCAGCATATTAACGCGCTCTTGTCAAGCTAAAGCTGACGTTGTTAGCAAAGATGAGAAAGAAGGCGGATTACGCGCAATTCTCAACTATGGGCATACCATCGGCCATGCAGTGGAAAGCTTGACTGGTTATCGTTTAGTGAATCACGGTGAAGCAGTGGCTATTGGTATGGTAGCAGCCGGTCAAATTGCTGTGGAATTGGGAATGTGGCAAAAGGAAGACACAGAACGTCAAAATGCTTTAATTCAAAAAACAGGTTTACCGACTCAGTTACCATCTGGGTTGGATATTGAAGGAATTATAGAGGCGTTGCAACTAGATAAAAAAGTTAAAGCAGGAAAAGTGCGGTTTGTTTTACCAACGCAGATTGGTGTAGTTACAGTTACCGATGAAGTGCCATCTGATATTATTCGGCAAGTTTTGCGGGGAATGTGAACAGTTTGCAGAAGAATTCAGGAGTCAGAATAAAAATTAGTTACTCTATCCTTCAATTACGAATTACGAATTACGAATTAATGAGCCATGATACTCCAAGCCAAGAATCAATTAACTTTGCAAGAGTTCCTAAATCTTCCACCCGGCGAGGGAGATATCACCTATGAATTTGTTGATGGTCATGCAAGTCCTAAAATGTCACCAAAAAAATTTCACTCTAAACTTACCCGTGCCCTCCTCAATTTGATTGAGCAATGCTGTCAAGGTAAAGGAGAAGTTTGTCCAGAATTAGCTATCGCCTTAACCCGTCGAGGGCAAGATTGGATGCCAATACCGGATATTTTGTATATTTCCAATGAACGTTTACCCCCGGATTGGGAACAAGAAGGAGTATGTTCTGTTCCTCCCGATTTGGTAATTGAAATTATTTCACCCGGACAAACCTTTGGACAAATGGCAGCTAAAGCCAAAGACTATTTGGATGCTAAGGTGCTGCGAGTGTGGGTGGTAGATAGTAAAGCCAGAAGTATTACTGTTTTTTATCCAGATGCAGCACCACAAACTTATATGGGAGACGAATTACTTACAGATTCCCTATTTGAGGGACTCGAATTTACTGTTGAGCAGGTGTTTCAAAAGGCGAAAATACCATTAAATGTTGAATAGCACACTTTTTGCGTCTAGCACAATTTGACGCATATCATTTTTATTACCTGCTTGATATTGAGAAATGAATTCATCAATATCTATAATGTTTCTTCCCATACTTTCATGTGTACATAAGCTTAGACAGTCGTAGCCATTGTTAGAGATTATTTCCTCAACAAATCCAGTCATGACCACAAGGTATGTAAGCTGCTCAGGTTGACTACCGTAAAAATCAGACTGGATAAATTTCACAAGTTTTAATTCTCCTAGAGTTACTTTTACCTCCTCCATAACTTCTCGTCTTGCAGTTTCCTCACAAGTAGATTCGCCTATCTGCACATGTCCCCCAGGGAGGTCAATACCACGGTCAAGGAGAGCGCATACAATTAAACCATCCTTGGTAAAAGGTACGACTAGAACACTCGTTATCTTTTCAAAGGCAGGCAAAAATGAACTGCCAATATCTACAAAATTGACTTTTTGGCCTGTTTGGATGACAGTCTTTCTGCAATCCTTCTCACTCATTGGCTTCATTTCTGCTATTTAATATAGTTATAAGACTCCTATTTTATTTTTCAAACTGCGATTCTTTCTGCGGTTGCTGCTGGCTATTTGTTGGTTGCAATTTATTAAATAAAGCTGGTGGCGTAGCTTTACGGAATGCACCGCAATAGTGCATAGTCATAACTGCTTTAAAAGCCCAATGGTCTTTTGGCACATCACTAAAGGGATTCGGCAAAGTTTCTGCTTGATTTTGGATACAAGCATTCAAAACTTGATTCGATTTTGCTGGTGTGTCGGTAGTAGGTTCTTGAGATTTAACAGGAGTAACAAAGCTAGTAGTAGCTAGCACTACGACTGTTACCAAAAGTTTGCAGTTCATAACTTTAGTTTTCTAGGGATGAAAGTCTCCCAGATGTTAGTTCCTGGGCTGTTGCCCAGAAACTAGAATAACCTAAGCGTTAGAAAACATGGTAAGCATTACTAATAGAACAACTAATCCACTGATCCAAAGAGCTAACGAACCCCAACTAACTGAATCTTGTTGTACTCTTTGCCAGAAATTGTTAACTAAGTTATTTCGAATTGCCATTTTATAACCTCCAATTTTTATTAAACTTGCAATTACTCAAGGTATGAAGCCTGTATTGAGCAAAGAAAAGTTCATTTTTAGGAATATCAGCCTTGATTTGCTAATTCCCAAAGACTAATCAACAGAGATTTAAATTAATCCGTTTAGGGATGTTTACGATAAAGCGTGTGTCTTAACGCATTACCGATCTAATAAACAAAAATTTACAAAAAGATATTTGTTGATGCTTAACTTTATTTTCCCATACGTAACTGTTTACACTTAGAAATTTGGCAATTTTGAGAGAATTCTTAACGTTGCCTTAACCATGTGTAAAAACTAGTATTTTTTTAACCAAAAACTACTTAAATACTGATTATGTTTCACTTTCACTCGTGATTTATTTAGACTTTAAAATAGATACAACTAATAGTGAAATGGTAGGTAAATAATGGTGCAACAAATAAGACATAATGAACCGCAATATATCTGTGTTATTCCAGTTGAGAAAATTACAGCTAACCAAGACGAAGAAATTATGACCTTTGGTATATCAGCCGAGGATGCCAAAAAACAAGGTGAGGAATTATTAACATCTACCTATAGTTGTAATAAATCACAAGTTTTGGAATTGATCCAGCAAGCACGAATTGAACCAATAGCTCAGTGGTGTGCCCCTAAAGAACGCTAAAAGTACTTATGACGGTCTTGGCAACAGCAACTATTAGCACCCAAAATGGTATGCAAATATTTGCCTTACCTGCATGAAGGAGCAATGAATCTATGACCGATGCCAAGCAAACTTCTCCGCGCCGCCGTCGCTCTTGGGCAGAGCCATATAAAATTAAGGTAGTTGAGCCATTAAAAATCACTACTCGCGCTGAACGCGAACAAGCGATCGCACAAGCGGGTTACAATACTTTTCTACTACGTTCTGAAGATGTCTATATTGATTTGCTCACTGATAGCGGCACTTCCGCCATGAGTGATTATCAGTGGGCAGGGATGATGCTGGGTGATGAAGCTTATGCCGGCAGCAAAAATTTTTACAATTTAGAAGCAAGTATCCAAAAGTATTACGGCTATCGCCATATTGTACCCACTCATCAAGGGCGTGGTGCGGAAAACATTCTTTCTCAAATACTGATTAAACCAGGTGACTACGTACCTGGCAATATGTATTTCACCACAACCAGGCTGCATCAGGAGTTGGCTGGCGGCACTTTTGTAGATGTGATTATTGATGAAGCCCACGATGCCCAATCACTGCATCCATTCAAGGGCAATGTAGACTTACAAAAGCTCACAAACCTAATTGAGCGAGTTGGGGCAGAACGTATTCCCTATATTAGCGTTGCCGGAACCGTGAATATGGCTGGCGGACAGCCGATTTCTATGGCTAACCTGCGGGCGGTACATCAGTTAGCTCAAACCCACGGTATCCGCATTATTCTTGATGCCACCCGCGCTGTGGAAAACGCTTACTTTATCCAGCAGAGGGAAGAGGATTATTCCAATCAGGCGATCGCTACCATCTTACGCGAATTTTGCTCCTATACCGACGGTTGCACCATGAGCGGCAAGAAAGATGCACTAGTTAACATTGGCGGTTGGCTGGCTCTCAATGACTATAATCTTTACGAAGAAGCACGTAATCTAATAGTCATTTATGAAGGTCTGCATACTTACGGTGGTATGGCTGGCCGGGATATGGAAGCTATGGCACGGGGTATAGAAGAATCAGTTCAAGACGATCATATTCGTGCCCGTGTCGGTCAGATTGAGTATCTCGGACAAAAGCTTTTAGATTGGGATATTCCAATTGTTGTGCCGATTGGCGGTCATGCCATTTATTTAGATGCCAAACGCTTTTTACCACAAATTCCCCAAGACCAATTTCCGGCACAACGTCTAGCAGCAGAACTGTATCTAGAGGCAGGCATTCGGGCAATGGAACGGGGCATCGTTTCCGCAGGGCGCAATAAAGAAACAGGCGATAATTATTATCCAGAGTTAGAGTTAGTCCGTTTAACTATTCCACGCCGGGTTTACACCCAGGCTCACATGGATTTGACTGCTGAAGCAGTTGAAGAAGTTTATCATAATCGCGATCGCCTACGCGGACTCAAAATGATTTATGAGCCGAAGTATCTCCGCTTCTTTCAAGCAAGGTTTGAATTGCAGTAATAGGAGGATTGGGCTGAAGAGGCAGGGGTGCAGAGGAGAGGAATTTTCCCCTTGCTCCCTGCTCCCCTGCTCCTTATGCGGCATAAAAAACCAACGTCCGCAACTCGATACTCTCACGTGGTGGGGCATCTGGCTGGCTTGTTGGATCGTCGAATGCGGTGTGGGCGGCGAACCGCGCCAAACCTTCTTCCTCTGAGTCAAAACACTTGATAAGTAGCGCTTCGTCCCGTTGCATTTGTGGAAAGTAGAACCACCGATGTTTTGGATTGTACGTGACTGCGTAGGTTTCGCCAACGCGATCGCGATATACAAGATCGGTAGCCACGAGATCATTCGGTGCGATACTTTGGGCATCACACACCGCTAATGGAGACTCTTGAACTGGTCCTGCGATCGGTCGCCAGAGGTTAACTACACTAAATCTGTGCCGCAGAAGCTCATCAGGATGTTCAGTACCGATTGCTTCCAACACGGTACGGGCGCGACTATAACCAGACTTGGCGGTGAAGTCGTTGTGTACGCCCCTGACTGGTGTCTTTATGCCTTGTTCGCCCTGCTTCGCTCGTTCGGCATTACGCAGGTTGTGATCGAACACTATCACCCTTTGGGCACCTGTCAAATCCTTGAGAAATTCCTCGGCTTCAGGGTAGTAAACACGGCGCACCTCATCGCGATCGTAAAAGTCTTTAACAGTGCTGTGCTGTTCGACCAAGGCGAATCCCTGCTGATCTAAGGACACATTTTCTGCGATCGTCCGAGCATCGTAGATTGGGAGTGTATGTACCTCATACTTCCCACTTCGCTGTGGAATACCTGGCGGTGGTTCGTAGGTGTAGTTAACAGGTTTTTCTGCTGTCGGGGTGAGGTAATGGAGTTCTCCCTCAACGTGCGGTATATCTTTGAATAATTGACTGTTTAAGCTCATGGGTTAATCTCCCAGTGAATTCAACAATGTTTTAGTGATGGCGGATAGGGGACTGTAACCTATTAACTATTTTTGAGCAGAAGCAACGGGAGTGGGCGCACCAAGAATCTTGGCAAATCTTTCTAAATAGAAGCTTGTAGGATTTTCCACAGCCCGAATTGACTCGCGATTGTGCAGGGTATTCCACCATTTCTGCAAGCGAGGGGTTTCTGTTGGTAAAGTGAAATTGCGGAAGTGTTCTAGGAGAGGCAAGCGTTCAAACCAAGGATAGAAGCTAATATCAATTAAACTCAATTGCTCCCCTAACCAGTAAGGGCCATTACCAGAAAGCTTACCTAGTCCTTCTTGCTCAATGTACAATAACGCTTCCAAAAACTCTCTTTGTCCTTGTCCCTGTTCTTGAGCATCTTTACCACGGAGAAATTTGTTAAAGGCGGGTACAAAGCGAGTGTTGGCATAATCGATCCAGATCCGAGCGATCGCTTTAGCTCCTGGATCGCGGGGTAATAAAGGTGGTTCTGGAAAGACTTCATCAAGATATTCGTTGATGATGGCAGACTCATAAATTTCGATATCCCCATGTTTGATCGCAGGGACTTTGCCGTAGCGCGAAATCTGTGTATAGCCATCTGGTTTGTTTTGTAAGTCAATTTCAGTGCTGCTAAAGTCAATTCCTTTTTCTAGTAAAACCACACGGGTTCTTTGGGAAAAGGTGGAGGCTTTGGCAAAGTAAAGTTGTATGTTGCTCATAAAATACTTTCCTTGTAAATGCGTAGACGCGCAGTACTACTAAATACCAACTATTGGGGACGCAAGAGTGCAATCGCATACTGAATATTATACTACGGTTTATCGGTCGAATTAAAGTACAAATTTCTGGGATTATCCACAGTCTTTACAAAAATACAAGTACTAACAATTGGAGACGACTTGGCAAAAGTGACCAAAGCCAAGTATCGATATTATTGATAACCACTGCTAAAGTTGATACAGCACACAACTATGATGTTATAAGTGCAAAATTTAAATCTGTAGAAACTGCAATCACAATTAGGTCAGTAAATCAGGATTTTCAAGTCAATATTATGGAGCCAATTCAGCCACAACAGCGCCGCGTCGCCGATCAAGTGTTTCAGCAATCCCTCGATCAGTTGGAGGATATCTTACAAGAAATTTCAACTGAGGAAGAAGAAATTCCACAACTCCCGCAACTGCATACTACTAATCTCAGTGAAGTCGAAGTCGATCAAGATTTGATCGCTATTGATTTAGCGGCCCTTGAGGACGCAGTTGCTGATATTGAACAATATCTTGAAGAAAAGACAAAAACTCAAGAAAAGTTATGAGTTTTAATTCCTGTACAGAGGCGATTAATCGCGTCTCTGACTCATTTGCCGCCGAGCTTCGTACAACATTAAAGCAGCTGCGATCGCTACATTCAAAGATTCTACCCCAGGACTCAAAGGAATTCTGACTTGTTGATCTGCGATCGCTGCTAAATCTGCCGACAATCCAGCCCCCTCATTTCCCAATAAAATCAGACTGGGTTTGCGCCAGTCCACATCCCAATAAGTTAAAGTCGCACTGGGCAAGGTTGCCACTACCTGCATTCCTGCTTGCTGACTTTGTTTAACTGTAGCTTTTAAATCTTCGGTTACGGACATTGCTAGGCGAAACCATTGCCCTGCTGAAGCCCGGAGAACTTTTGGGCTGTCTAAATCTACACTATCTTCACTTACCCACAAACCTGATGCTCCCACCGCCGCCGCAGTGCGAATCATCGTACCCAGGTTTCCTGGATCTTGTACTGTTTCTAAAGCTAAAACTAAACCAGTCAATGGTAGTTGAGTTTGGCTATCCCTTCGTTTTGCCGTTGCTACCACACCATCCGGTTGGACTGTAGTAGCGATCGCATTTAATACTTCTTCGCTGACAATCTCGGCGCGATCGCTTTTACTACAAGCCTCTTCCCAGAGTGATGAGTGCGCTGCTTGCCAATCTGGAGTACAACACACTGTTTCTAGTGGGTAATTTACCGCACAAGCCTCTTCCAACAGGTGCGTCCCTTCCAGTAAAAATAACTGCTGCTTGTGCCGCTCCTTGGTGGAGTGGAGTTTGCGAATTTGCTTAACTAAGGAATTTTGTAAACTGGTCAACATTTTTTAGTAGTGAGTGCTGAGTAGTGAGTGCTGAGTTTTTCCTTCTCAGCACTCACTACTCGGCACTCAGCACTGGTTATGCGGAACCCGGGACTTGAACCCGGAAGCCTTGCGGCACTAGAACCTGAATCTAGCGCGTCTGCCAATTCCGCCAGTTCCGCTGGCACTTGTCTTTATCGACAATTTCCTATTATTGCGTTATGTTTTACCTTTGTCAAGTGAAAACATAAATCTCTTCTTTAAAAGGCTCAGACTGGAAACGAATTTTTCAAGGGATTAGGTCGAATCCAAATATTAACTGAACAGTAGAGCATTGATTTTTAGAGAATACTTAAGTCATTTTACTGAGTATTTATTTTTGCTTAAAACTACTACTTATTCATTCTTTTTTATTAAATTTTTTAAAAGCTCAAAATACTTGCTATTGCTTGCTTTGAGCCATTATTTTTCACCAAAAAACAATTTTTTTATGCAATATGCTGTTCTAAAATGTGGACAATTTGAATCTTTACTGTAGAATCAAAACCAACTTCAAACATATAAAATACGTATTACTTTTGGAGGTAGGCTTATCAATCCTTCTACCAGCTTACCAGATGCCAAAATTGCTCCAGAAGCAGACTCCTCAGTCTTGCAAATTTGGGGTGGGCATCCTTTGCGAGGTCATGTGAAAATTAGCGGGGCAAAAAATGCAGCACTGGTAATCATGGCTGGAGCCTTGCTGTGTCCGGGCGATTGTCGTATCCGCAATGTCCCCTTATTGGCGGACGTAGACCGGATGGGTCAGGTGTTATCAGCTTTGGGTGTAAGCTTAACGCGGCAAGGCGATATTTTAGACATCAACGCCAGCGAAATTAAAACATCAAAAGCTCCCTACGAACTAGTTACCCAGCTAAGAGCAAGTTTTTTTGCCATTGGTGCCATTCTTGCAAGATTGGGAGTAGCACAGATGCCTTTACCAGGCGGTTGTGCTATTGGGGCAAGACCAGTTGACTTGCATGTGCGAGGACTGCAAGCAATGGGGGCTGAGGTGCAGATTGAGCATGGCATTTGTAATGCCTACGTCCCTGGCAGCAGCCGGAGATTAAAAGGTGCGAAGATTTACTTAGATATCGCCAGCGTTGGAGCGACGGAAAACTTGATGATGGCGGCTACCCTGGCAGAGGGCGAAACCATCATCGAAAATGCTGCCAGAGAACCGGAAGTAGTTGATTTAGCTAACTTCTGTAACGCGATGGGAGCCAAGATTAAGGGGGCGGGTACTAGCAGGATTATTGTTGAAGGAGTGCCCAAATTGCATTCTGTTGACTACAGTATCATTCCCGATCGCATTGAGGCCGGAACGTTTTTGCTGGCAGCAGCAATTACCCGTTCCGAACTTCTTCTCTCGCCAGTGGCTCCAGAACATCTCATACCAGTGATTGCCAAGCTGCGGGATATTGGGGTGACGATAATTGAGGACAAGCCTGAACACTTACGCATTCTGCCGGCAGAAACTCTCAAGGCAACGGATATTGAAACTCAATACCATCCGGGTTTCCCTACAGATATGCAAGCGCCGTTCATGTCTTTGCTGACATTGGCCGAAGGCGACAGCGTGATTAACGAATCCGTCTTTGAAAATCGCTTGCGTCATGCCTCAGAGTTGAATCGCTTGGGGGCAGACATTCGTGTTAAAGGCAACGCTGCTTTCGTTCGGGGAGTGCCAAAATTGTCTGGCGCACCAGTATTAGGCACAGACCTACGAGCATCAGCAGCGTTAGTCATCGCAGGACTGGCAGCAGAAGGAAAAACGACCATTCAAGGATTACAGCACCTTGATCGCGGCTATGATCGGCTCGATATGAAGTTGCAGCAATTGGGAGCTAAAATCCTTCGTGTGGGCGAAACATCAGCAGATGCCGAAATCGCTCCCAGCATCAGTAGCCTTTCAAGTTGAAATTGATAGGTTGAATAAGAGGAATTGCCGCAGGGGGCGGGGGACAAAGGGAAAGACTTGTTGCAAGTTCTCCCCATGCTCCCTCCCCCCTGCCTCTTCGTTGAGACTGAGGGAGACAAGCAAGCTAAAATTTTCTCCCCCCTGCTTTCCCTGCCCACCCTGGTTAACAAATTTCGCGGAATTCCCCATCCGTCTTACGGTGGGCATAGATTGCGAGTGAGGTGACGATTCTACCCCTGAACAAATTGATATGAGGAGATATCAACCGTCATGGAGTGGATGAGGAAAAGAACTCTCTTCCATTAGAATAGAGATATCTTGACCATCAATGCCATAAGCGAAAACCAAGCTAATAGGTATATGTTGCAAGGAAAAGTATGGGTCTTGGGAACCAGGACTCCTGCCCTTGGAGGGAATGTAAGACCAATAGAACTACGCAGTTTTGGAGGCAGTTCCCGTTGAATTGGGAAGCCCCATCCGCATAAGCGGTGGGGTAGTTCACATCGTTATACTAACTGTAGGTGACTGGTTTAAATGAACAGCCAGATTCCATAGTTGTGTTTTTTATAGCTTGCTGTACTATGTCTTTCTTCAAAACCCCTCTGATTGGTTTAAAAGCTGACTCATTTCGTCATCCATTAGACCTGGAAGCTACTAAAACGCTCAAGCAAATACCAGGCATAGATATGTTGGTGCGAAATTGGCTTGGGCCAATGGCAGAGCAGGTTTTCTATGTAGAAAATATTGCTTCCAGCATTCTGGTGGGTGAAAAACAACTACCTGATTTATACAAGCTGTTGTTAGATGCTTGTGAAATTCTGGATATCGAGCCTCCCCAGTTATACGTCCGGCAACATCCGGCTCCCAACGCCTATACTTTTGCTGTGCGCGGTAAGCAGCCCTTTGTGGTGATACATACATCCCTAATTGATATCCTCACACCAGAGGAAATACAGGCAGTAATTGCCCACGAGTTGGGGCATCTCAAGTGTGACCATAGCGTTTACTTGACCCCAGTAAATTTACTAATATTAGCTGCGGCAATTGTGCCCAATGTCGGAACCTTTGTTGCTCAAGCGATACAGGCACAACTTTTAGAATGGGTACGCTGTGCTGAGTTTACCTGCGATCGCGCCGCGTTACTAGCAACCCAAGATCCCAAAGTTGTCATGTCAGTGTTAATGAAGCTGGCGGGTGGTTCCCCAATTTTAGCGCCACAACTGAATCTCGATGCTTTTGTTGCCCAAGCCCGCGCTTATGATGACATTAGCAAGACCGAATTAGGCGAAATGGTCAAAACCGCCCGCACAGCCCAATTAACCCATCCAGTGCCAGTGTTGCGGGCGCGAGAAATTGACCGTTGGGCAAGCAGCACAGAATACCAATCTTTAATTCAAAGTCATGGATTGAAATCTACAAGTAATGAAGTTGCATCCAAAGGCGGCTGGCGAAACTGGTAGAGTTACTAATGCGATCGCACTGTGAGTTCCTTTAAAAGAACTCAGTTACTAAAAAAATCGTTTAATCAGACAATCGGATTAAAAACATCCTATTGGTTAACCCACAGCCGCTACCATGACAGTTGTATCCAACGACCATCCCTTTCAACCCATAAATCTCTTTGAGTACGAAAAGCTAGCAAAAGAGCATCTGTCTCAAATGACCCTTGATTACTACAGCAGTGGTGCTTGGGACGAAATCACATTACGAGATAATTGTGCTGCCTTTGAGCGAGTCAAGTTAAGACCTCGGATATTAGTCAATGTTAGCGATCGCAATTTAACTACCTCTATTTTAGGACAACCCCTGAAACTACCTTTGTTAATTGCGCCAATGGCTTTTCAATGTCTAGCCCATCCAGATGGAGAAGTGGCTACGGCTCTAGCTGCCGCATCAGCTGGTGTGGGGATGGTATTAAGTACAATGGCCACCAAGAGCATTGAAGAAGTAGCGACTGCATCTGATAAATTTCCAGATTCTCTGCGATGGTTCCAGCTTTATATCCATAAAGACCGGGGATTAACTCGTGCTTTAGTAGAAAAAGCTTATAAAGCAGGCTATAAAGCACTTTGTCTGACTGTAGATGCACCTGTTCTCGGACAACGCGAAAGAGATAAACGTAACGAGTTCGCCTTACCCACAGACTTACATCTGGCTAATCTGGCCACCATCTCAGGACTAGATATTTCCCACGAAAAAGGTGAATCTGGATTATTTACCTATTTTGCCCAACAGCTAAATCCAGCAGTAACTTGGGACGATTTGGCATGGTTGCAATCCTTATCTCCATTACCTTTAGTCATCAAAGGAGTTTTACGGGGAGATGATGCTGTGCGGGCTGTAGAATATGGGGCAAAAGCAATTGTTGTTTCCAATCATGGTGGCAGACAACTCGATGGTGCGATCGCTTCAATAGAAGCCCTAGTTGAAATAGTAGCAGCAGTGGATGGTAAAATAGAAGTGCTGCTGGATGGAGGCATTCGTAGGGGCACAGACATTCTCAAAGCTCTGGCATTAGGAGCAAAAGCGGTACTGATTGGACGACCTATTTTGTGGGGACTAGCAGTCGCAGGACAAGTTGGTGTATCTCATGTTATCTCACTGCTACAAGATGAGCTAAATGTGGGGATGGCACTTAGTGGCTGTGCAAACCTACAGGATATTAACCCTAGTTTATTGACCTTGCCACGCTTTTAAGCCTTAGATAATAGTTTAGACATCATTAATTCCAGAAAAACTTTCATAATTAATTTTCAAACCTGTTACAAAATCGCTCATATATAGTAGAATAGTTAAGTTGGATATAAGGGCGGGTGGCGAAATTGGTAGACGCACCACACTCAAAATGTGGCGACCTTGCGGTCATAGGAGTTCGATTCTCCTCCTGCCCACTACTAAATAAGTAAATAGAATAGAGAGGTTGAAAACTCATGCGCCTGAAAAGATGGGAATCTCCCCGTAAAGAAGGTAGGAATGACAAAGGTAGAGGCGGCTCTGCGAGGAAGCGGCAACTCAAAAAGCAACGCCAAATGTTACGTCAAAAACTCAAAGAAGCTAACAAGCCAGACAATAACAAAAATAATCGAACAGGGGAAGATAAACTTATCTTCCCCTTATTTTTTGGGCTTTTATCTTTTAAGCATATAATTACATATCAAAATCGGCAGACTGAGTGTCTGGTATTTCGTTTTTCTATGTAAACTAATTACGTAAAAAATACTACCTAGTAATAAAGTTTCTACTAGGAATTTATCGTAATTGTAATGCTTGCATGAACCAATCAAAAATTAATTATGAAGAAAGTATGAATTTTGTCAAGCAGCATCTAAAACCCCTATCTTAAAACAGTAAGCTAGGACACAATACCAAATACTTATAATATTACCGATTAAGCTAAAAGCATACTAAAAAAGCAATTGCACCTCCATGTGTTAACTTCCAACGATGACACAAGCCTATAAAAAGTCAGGAGTCATCCAATCCGAATTATTCAATATTCGGAATGGTCTAAGCAATCTATGGATTTTTTTCTTGGACATAGGAGTTATTGATGGTGGCAAGAGTGCTTCTACCTACTAAAAAAGTGCTTGATTTCCCTATTACTGCTTTACGTTTTGACGAGCAGATACAAACAATACTGAAGTGGGCGGGTAAGCGTGAGAGTAAAACTGTATACGTAGCTAATGTACACATGCTCATTGAAGCTCATTGGCATCCACAGTTTGCTACAGTATTACGAAATGCAGATATAGTTACTCCTGATGGTATGCCTCTTGTATGGATGATGCGAAAAATGGGGGCTATTTACCAAGACCGTGTGGCAGGGATGGATATTTTTTTAGCATTGTGTCAGCGAACTCAAACACAAAATCTCAGTATTTTCTTTTTAGGTTCCCAAACAGAAATTCTTTCTAGGATGCGAAAAAGGTTAGAGCAGGAATTTCCCCAAATGAAGATTGCGGCGATGGAACCTCTACCCTTTCGTCCCCTGACTGAAACTGAAGACGAAGCCTTGGTTCGAAAGATTAATTCTAGTGGTGCTAGCGCCGTCCTTGTATCTCTAGGATGTCCTAAGCAAGAAAATTGGATAGCTCAACATAAAGGTAAGATACAAGCTGTAATGATTGGACTGGGTGGAGTTTTCCCAGTTTATGCAGGAATTCACAAGCGGGCACCCCGCATAGTTAGAGACTTAGGACTTGAATGGCTGTATCGATGGATTCAAGAACCACGCCGACTTTGCGGCCGCTATGCTAAGACCATTCCACTATTTATATGGCTGGCTACCAAGCAACTACTATCATCAAGTCGGATTGCAGCAGTTTTTCTTCACGAGACTGGGGATTAAGGAAAAGGAAATAGGGCAAGATTGACTGGCGTGGGAAGAAATAATCTAGATGCTTCTGAAGGAATAGTTGGAACGATATTGGCGACATCAAGGAAATGTCGGGCATGAAACAGTTAAAAATTCTCCTTTGTGCGTATGCTTGTGAAGCAGGAAAGGGTTCTAGCTAAATATGCTCCTGAAGCTAATTATCAGCAGTTGATGGCAATTTACAAACAAGTCATTAACAAGAAGAAATAGTGTCTCACTTGTAAGCAGGAACAGATGATAAACCGTTCATAATCAAGTGAAGCAGATTTTAGATGCAAAAGGAATCGCGATCGCAATTCCTTTGCTCTTAAAGTGAGTTCGACGATACAGCCAAGTATCGATTCAAGGGTTCACCCCAAAGCCATGAAAAAGTCTAAGTGTAAGGATTTCGACCAATCAATGTCCTGCCGTAAAAATCCATTATCTGAAATAAACCATTAAAGTACTTGACACAAACCTAGGATTAACTGCTATATTAACTAGAGTAAAGTCGTTGGGGCGTAGCCAAGTGGTAAGGCAGCGGGTTTTGGTCCCGCCATCCCTAGGTTCGAATCCTAGCGCCCCAGTATATCTAAAGACAGGTTGTTAAGCCTGTCTTTTAGAGTTTTTATGCAATTAGCTAAAAATTCGACTCAATCTATCTGATTCTGTAGAGCTTACTTATCAGGCGATTTAAGAGCTTGGTCTAGAGTTTGCCGAGCCTGTTCTGCTTTAGATCGTGCTTCTTGATAACGTACATTAGCTTGGGCAAAATTTTTCAGGACTTTAAAACCTTCCTTGAGTCGAGTAATTTCCTCTTCAGTCACCGAATCGTCAGTGAAAAGAACATCAACCGCTTTGCGAATTTCTAACGCTTCAGCTCGTGACTCCTGAACTTTCAGCTTGAGTGTGGCCAGGTTACTTAAAACCTGGACAGCTTGTGTAATAGTATCCTCACCGCTAGCAGTGTCAATAGTTGACTCTTTAACCTCAATTAATTGTTGAGGGCCAAATCCTTCTTCCAGTTCCGTGGGTAGCTTACCTGCATCCATCAGTTCCATCAGCTGATCCATTGCTTTATCACGGGCTTTGGCTGAATCTTTTCCAGAAACAGTAAGGATAATTTCTGGACTTTGAGCGAGAGTATATTGAACCATATTTGAGCAGAAAATTTGCTGATTAACCAAGCTGAGGGAAATAATTATAACATGTTGTGTGTCAGGTCTTTTGTTGGTTTATCTATTTCACTTCTGGGTTGCTAAATTGATGTAATTTCCATAATTTCATTCTTCATTCTTAACCCTGCTAAATCGCTCAAAATAAAACTTTATACTTAATAAAACGGGAATAAGTTTCAACAGGAGGGGAGAGCAATGGCTCCCAATCCCACCATCATGCAAGCTGTCGAAAAACTGGGCTACCGTGTCACCGTTGGTGATGTGGCAACCCAGGCAGGATTGAACGTCGCTGAAGCTAATCAAAGCTTGTTAGCCCTGGCATCTGATGCTGGAGGACATTTGCAGGTAGCGGATTCAGGTGATATAGTTTTCCTTTTTCCACAAAACTTTCGAGCAATTTTGCGTAATAAATACTTCCGGCTACGATTGCAGGAATGGTGGAAAAAAATCTGGAGTGTTCTGTTTTACCTGATTCGGATTTCTTTTGGAATTTTCTTAACTGTTTCCATCGCCCTGATAACTGTTACCATCTTCCTAATTATTACTGCTGCCAATTCCGATCGCGACGGCGACAATCGGGGAAGTAATTCCGGCGGTGGGGGTTTCTTTTATTTTCCAAATTTATTCTGGTATCTTAGCCCAAATTATGACACCTACTACCAGGAACGGCGACGTGAAACCAGAGAAGAAAGCAATCTGAATTTCTTTGAAGCTGTCTTTTCGTTTTTGTTTGGTGATGGGAATCCTAACGCCAACTTAGACGAACGTCGCTGGCAAGAAATTGCTACGGTGATTCGGAGCAATCGTGGCGCAGTGGTAGCAGAACAAATTGCCCCATACTTGGATGATATCGGCGAGGGATATACAAGAGAGTACGAAGATTACATGCTGCCCGTTCTGACGCGATTTAATGGGCAACCGGCGGTAAGTCCAGAAGGTCAAATTGTTTATTACTTCCCAGAGTTACAGGTGAGTGCGGTTAAAAAGCGCCGTCATTCAATATCATCTTACTTAGAGGAATTGCCTTGGCGTTTTAGTGTCGCAAGCTCAGGGCAAATTATGTTGAGTGCGGGGTTGGGGGCACTAAATTTTGTTGGTGCTTTAGTACTAGGAAGTTTGTTGAGAGATG
Organism: Nostoc sp. UIC 10630; assembly: GCF_010747425.1. Classification (NCBI taxonomy): domain Bacteria; kingdom Bacillati; phylum Cyanobacteriota; class Cyanophyceae; order Nostocales; family Nostocaceae; genus Nostoc; species Nostoc sp. UIC 10630. The sequence goes on along the minus strand of NZ_JAAGOG010000001.1, from coordinate 5,787 downwards.
GCACTGTTGCTGCCCAATTAGGTGGACTAGTAGCTTTTGTGCAAGGAATTTATTGGCTGCTATTGGCTTACGGAGCAGGTTTCTTAGGCATACCGTTATTGCGTTACTTCTGGATTCGGTGGCGTAATCGCAAAATAGGCGATCGCAATCGCGATCGCCTTTCCCGATCGAGGCTATTGGCAAGCCCTGATGCACCTTTGCAACAAAAAATCGATTATGCTCAACAATTTGCCCAAGAAAAAGTCATTAGCAAGGAAGATTTAGTGTACTCTAGCGAAACTGACTTACTTGACCAGGAAGTTGAGCGTTCTGCACAAATTGATGCTGAATGGCAACGGCGCTTGGAACGTGGGAGTGAGGAATAGGAAGCAGAGGGGCAGAGGGGCAGGGGAGCAGAGGGAGAAGAATTAATAATCAAGTCCCCAATGCCCAATGCCCAATGCCCAAATTACTTCGCCTGAATTGGTGTTAGGGCTACACCTTGATAATAATGTCCCAAAATTTGCAGGTGGTTTACTCCTTGCCGAGCCAGATTGTACGCCCCCCACTGACTCATACCTAAAGCATGACCGTAGCCAAGCCCTTGGAGTACAAAACTACCATCGGCTCCCTTAGTAACGGTAAAGCGGGTACTTTTTAGCTTGAGGGCTGTTCGCACTTGCTCGCCCTGTAGCACCTTCGTACCCCTATTCCCAACAATTTTCAAGACTTTAACACTGCGAAAAGGTGAGTATGTCTCTGGAATCATGGCCGTCACACTGCCCATCTCAGGAAATTTGGCGCTAATTTCATTGGGTGAGAAGGTTTTCACCCAATTACACTCGCGGATATTTTGATCGTAGTCTTGAACAGCACGCAGGTAGGGTAAGGTATTTCCCCAAACATCTTCTACATTTTCGGTGTGTCCCCCAGAACAAGCATGGAAGACTGAGAGAATAATCCGGTTTTTGTAAGTTAATACCTGCCCTAGTGTGGAATCCACTGCGGCGTAAGTAGCGGGGGCTTCACTGATGACACCTTTGTAAATTTGCCAACGATCTGGGGTATTCCCTAAATCGTAAACTGGATTATTCCGTTGTTTTTCACGTTCGTAGAGAGCGTAGGTGCGAGCTGCGATCGCTTGGGCTTTTAAAGCTTCTTGGGGCCAGCTAGCATCCATTTCGCCACCAAGAACGCTGTAGAGATATTCTTGGTCATCAACCCAATTAACAGCCGTTAAGCCTTTTTCTGTGGGGACAACCAGAGTTCTACCCCGATACCAGCGATCGCCAATATAAACAAATCCTTTACCCGTTGGCTCAATCCAAAATAAACCAGACTGCCACTTATCTAAAGCAACTCCGCCAGGAATGGCTTGGGCATAATATGCACTCATCGCTGGTAACTGTCCGAGAGTGCGTCCGGTACTATCCTTGACGATCCCAGTGGTAGAACTGCCCACTTTTACCTGATTAACGCCCCTCTCAATTGCCACGCGCAGAATTACAGACGCTTGGGCTGGGGCAACCAAAGCAATCCATAAGAGGACACTCACCCACCAATGACGTACTTTAATCTGGGAAAATAAAAAGCCTAAGTAAAGTTGGAATTTCATGCTGGCCATCTAATCACACTAGTATCTAATTGACGCTCTGGATTATCACGTCTACTACTTTAAGATGAGACACTTCTCCAACGCAGGAGGTTGCCACCTCCTACTAATTATGCATTTTGCTTTAGCTATCAGCTAGAAATCAGGTGAAGAAGCCAGAAGGTAGTGAGACAATTCCTCTTTTCTATCTATTTCCAATACCCAATTTCCAATACCCAATGCTTCTTCAGCCTACGATGCCAATACCTTTTGAGAATTACTCACTTCATTAGCGATAATTCCAATTAAATTCAACTGACTCAAAATTTCTGTAGCTTGAGTCAGTTCAGTTCGGGTTACTTTGCCCATGCGCTCCACCATCACAATAGCATTGCAAAAAGATGCCACAATTCTGGCATCAACCGTACCTAAAATAGGTGGAGCATCTATCAGTACTAAGTCGTAACTTTGCTCAAATAACTCTATTAGTTCTTTCATTCGTTGAGAACTGAGCAACTTCACCGTGTCTTCTGGTTCCGGTCCAGCAGTCAAAATATCAATGGAAGGATGAATAGGCTGGATATAATCTTGAAAATGAGTAGTTGTCTCATCAACTAATAACAAAGATAGTCCCCAATCATTAGATAGTCCCAGGATTTTATGCAAGCTAGGATTGTGCAAATTAGCATCAATAACTAATACCCGTCGGTGCATCCGGGTAGCGCTAGCTACAAGCCCTAATACCAAGGTTGTCTTCCCTTCCCCTGGTAGCGCTGAAGTAAACATCAGCGACTTGAAAGGTAAGGGATATTTTAATATCTGAATATTTTGGTAGATCATATCCAGGTTCTCATGGACGGGCAATCTAGTAGTAGCTTCTATTACAGAGTTATTTGATCTGTGCCGCCCCTTCCAAGGCAGTCCCAGCCACCGTTTTTTCGCACTATGCGACGGCAATTGTGGTACTGAGCCCAGTATACGTAGATTCGTCAGTTTCTTTAAATCTCCCGCACAATAAATAGCGTCATTAAACTTTTCTAAAATCAAGGCTGTTAAAATACCTAAAATCGGTCCAATCAGAGTTCCTCCAACCAAAAGGAATAATCTGTTATTCCCCATATAAGTTCCTAGAGCAGGTTCTGTTAAAACTTGCCAATTATATCCTTCCTGAGCAATTTTTAGCCCTAAAGACTGTTGTACTTGAAGGAGTTGTTCAAGGGTTTTATGACTAGTTTCTACCTTTGGCAGTAAACGATTGTACTCTGCTATTAAGCTTGGGTATTGGTTTAGTTCAGAACGGAGTCGCTGTTCTGATTCAGCTAGATTTTTTTCATTGGCAGTTAGTCCTAAAACAGTTGTCTGCACCAGAATAAACTCATCTATTAGCGTTGGATCAACCCCTATTATTTGCCCTTTTGAAAGCGGTTCTCCCTTACTGCTATTAGTGATAGATTTTACCTCTTGTCGTAATAGCGACAATTGACTCTGGCGTTGTTGCTTTAGCTTTTGTACCGATGGATAATCATCTGTATAGCGCAGTCGCTCTTTAGCCAATGCTAGTTCGGTCTTTTGAATTTCACTCAATAATGTTTGATAGCGGCTTGACTGATTTAAACGAGAAGAAATTAGTTCATTCTGCTGGGATGAAGACGCTATTTGTTGCTCTAGGTTATCATAGCGAGCGTTTGCATCTTGAAGGTTGGCACGAGTCGTTTGTAGCTGATTTTGAATATCGGCTAGAGATTCTAACAAGATTTTACTTTGAACTTCGGGATCTAGTAATTTATGTTTTTTGCGAAATTGTTCCAAATTTTTATCAGCTTTACTTACCTCTTTTTTGATCTCCGGTAAGCGAGCATTTACAAAAGCTAGCCCATGATTCAGGCGTTCTTTTTGTTGTTCTTTATTGTAATTTTGATAAACTTTTTGTAAAGCTTGCAGTAATTTTTGTGCTTTAACTGGATCTTCATCATTGAAAGAAACTTTAAATACTTGACTAAAAACTTTATTAGCTCCTATACCTCCCTCTTCTGGAGTTACTTCTAGAGGTGCCTTTTTGTTCTGTTTTGTTTGACCATTGATATCCGCTAAGGTAATATCAGGATAATCAGAATGAACTAAATCTACGGCTTTCTGGAGAAGCTTAGAGCTCAGCATAAGTTTCATCTGAGTAGTGGAATCAACAACTTGATAATTAGAATTCGTAACCTGAGTATCTGCCACGACTGGAATATTATTTGACTGTGCCCCTTGAGATAAATTGGAATTCACCAGTATCTGCATACTGCTCTGGTAAGTAGGTTTGGCAATAACAGCTAAGAGGCTAGCAGCAGACATAACTACACAGGAAACCCCCAAGATCAAAAAGCGTCGGCGAAGCAAAATAGTAGATAGTTGTCTGATGTCAACTGCGCCTTGTGCTGAAGTAGTAGTAATTTGTTGCTCTTGATTCAGACTAATCTTAGCCACTATCAAACTCCTCTAATATCGAAACAATATATTTATTTGGAAGATTTATGAGAAATCTGAAATGTTTTTTACACCTATAGCCGCAATAGCACACTTAATTATTCTTCCAACAATGACAAGCTCACTTGGCACAATATTATGCCAACTCGTGCTTTCATGTTCATCAATTCATCCATATAAATTCTTAATCAGTGTTGGAATAATAAATTTTCAATAAATATTTTATTGATAGGATAAAAATCTTGACCAAAAATTAATTATTTTGTCTAAGTATTGAAGTAGAAAATCATCTAATTTACAACAATACTATAGAAATTAAAGTTCTTTTGATAACTTGTAGTATAAAAAACATTGAGAAAAATATTTAACCCATACTCTTTGGAGATTTTTTCTCCACTTAGATAACCATAAATTGTTGGTTAACTAGTTGACTTACTTATAAAATTAAACTGCTGTTTATTTGCTGGACGTTATGATTTGGAGTAGTAAACTCCAAAATAGAGCCTGGTTAATTTTAGATTGTAAATTAGAAGGGTTCAATAGAAAATCTAAAACCTAAAATTAAATGCCTACCTTGCTTAACTCTACTTCTCGCCGTCTGGGTACTTCATGAATCATGAAATCATAAGCCATGTCAGTGCGGGGAAAAATAGCACGGGCTTCTTTAAGGAGATCCTTCAACTCCAAGGTATTGCCAGGAGCATAACGCGGGCTGAAATGACTCATAATCAGTCGATGTGCCCCAGCAGCTAAAGCTGTTTGCGCTGCCATTGTGGTTGTGGAATGCAAGCGCTGAAAAGCCATATCTGCATCTTGATGGGCAAAGGTTGCCTCGTGAATTAATACATCTGCATCATGAGCTAATTCCACTGCACCATCACAATAAATTGTGTCTGTGCAATAGGCAATTTTCCGGCCAATTTCTGTAGGACCGCATAATTGGGTGCCATCAATCACCCGGCCGTCATCGAGAGTAACAGTTTCACCGCGTTTGAGTTGACCGTAAATACGGCCAGAAGGAATTTCCAACGCTTTGGCTTTTTCTACATCAAAGCGTCCTGTCCGGTCTTTTTCGGCTACGCGGTAGCCGAAAGCTGTAATTCTGTGATGCAAATTACCGCAGCTAACGGTGAAGTCATCGTCTTCATAAATTACCCCTGGACGGATGGCGTGAACTTTAATTGGGTAAGAAAAGTGTGTGTAGGAGTAACGTGAGGCGGATTGAATATAATCATTTAATCCAGGTGGTCCATAAATATCAATTCTTTCCACATTGCCAGCCAAGCCGCAAGTAGCAAGAAGTCCCATCAAGCCAAAGATGTGGTCGCCGTGCATGTGGGTGATAAAAATTCGGGAGAGTTGACTGATTTTCAGTTCACTCCGCATAATTTGATGCTGGGTGCCTTCACCACAATCGAATAACCACAGTTCTGCCCTTTGGGGTAATCTCAGGGCGACACTGGAAACATTACGCGATCGTGTGGGTACACCGGAACTCGTCCCTAAGAATGTTATCTGCACAGTGCTTTAGCCTTCCTATTGCTCAATATTGCAGCTCTATTTTCTATAGTGACACGGTTATTGACTTATTTTTTGATAGCCTTAATCAGAAAAACCAAAAACCCGATAGCTATTGAATAAGCTAGCGGGTTTTGTTTGTTAAGTATTATTCCTGGCACCGAGCTATTTTTGCGTAGGGCGACCCCTAAACTATCGTTGCCGCAACAGCGTTTCACCTCTGAGTTCGG